>CAYGKI010000138.1:0-8293 GCA_964350235.1 uncultured Gemmatimonadaceae bacterium
CCGCCCTTCATGGGCCCACGGGCGTTGTTGTGCTGGACACGGAACCCATGGAAGGTGGTGATGCTCCCGTCCTCGGCCACCAGGGGAATCTCCACCCGCACCTCCCGTAGCGGCGTCTTCAGGGCGACCTGCAGGTAGTCGGGAAGCTCGAGGACCCTGGCTGCCCGGTCGAACTGGTAGTTCACCGCGTCGGACGGGGACATGCGCTCCTCCGGCGCCAAGTCCTTCCCGGTCGCCACGTCCAGCGCTGTACGGAGCGCCTCCTTCTCGGCACCTCCCGGCACCGTGTGGTCCACTCTGGCGGTGTCTTCGGCTCGATCGGTCATCTTCCCTCTCGAAGAGGCGGGGGGCAACGCGGGACGCCGTCACCCCCTTTCGGTGACGAGCTCGAATCGAGCGACCTCCTCCGGACCCTGCCGGAGGACCAGGGTGCCGTCCTCGAGCGCCAACCACCCCCCGGCCTCGAGGACCTGGAGCACCCGTGCTTCGAGCTCCATTCCACCTTGGCAGAACATGCGGGTGACGGCCAGGGGCCCGGTGACCAGCAGGCTGCCGCGCAGGGCGGCGGTGCCCGAGAACCGGTTGCACCCGGCGTCGCCGGAGATAAGGCCTTCCACCGGGTCGCGGGTCAGCGTGGGCGCGGGCCCATCCGACGGGAGCTGCTCCCTGTGGAGGCTCGCCCATCGCCAGGTGCCGGCGAGCGCCGCGGGCAGGTCGAGGGCGGGGCACTGCAGGTCCGCGGCCGGATCGTGTCCGTCCACCACCACCACGGTCTCCTGCCCTCCGCCGTCCATGGCCGGACGCTCCTCCAGGGCCCCCGAGATCCGGACCGGCATGGGAGCCGGGCCGGCGTAGCCCGCCGCCGCGTAGGCACGCTCCAGAGCCAGATACGCGCCCTCCATGGCCACCGGAAGCTGCAGGCCACCCTCACACGTCACCGCGAGGGCGGCGTCCGCGAAATAGACGAACCCCACCATGGCCCGGAAGCGTCCGGCGTGGCGGGGGTCGGAGGTGGGCTCCAGACGATGCGGGAGGTCCGAGTCGATGGGCCGGCCTTCGCGATCCAGGAATCGAAGGGCCCCGCCGGCCAGCGCCTGGAAGGGCTGGGGTCCGTCGGGCTCGGAGCGCAGCGCCAGCGTCGGGGTCTCCGAATCCATCCGGAGCCAGCGACCCACCGACGTGAAGAGCGTATCCCCGCGCTCACCCGTTCCCAGATAGGCGTCGGACCGTCGGTACGTGCCGTCCCCACGGAGCGTCAGCGTCGTCCGGATTCCGGCGCAGTCCGCGCACGGGAGCGTGCCCGTCCAGGACATGGGCTCCGCAGGTACCTCCAGGCGCACGACTTCGTCGGTGGGCCGCGTCGACGCGTCTGCGGGCACCCTGTCGGGGCCGGCGTCCTCGCCGCGCGAGCAGCCCGCCAACAGGAGGGCGAGGATGATGGCGCGGGCGGTCATGAGCGTCGTCCTCCGGCAGGGAAGCGGCGTGGGCGGGTGACCGTGCCGAGCACGATGCCCACCAGGATGAGGAGTCCACCCAGCAGCGTCTGTGGCGGGGGGATCTCGGCGATGGCGGGAAGGAGCCAGGCGATGAGCGTGGCGCCCACGGGCTCGCCCAGCAGGAAGAGGTTGGCCACGTACGCGGGCACGTAGCGTATGGCGTAGTTCACCCCCGTGTGCCCGAGCATCATGGGGCCGGCGGCCAACGCGAGGAACACCAGCCAGTCCCCGACGGGAAAGCCGGTGAGGGGAGCCCCGGAGGTCGCGGCGGCCGCCGCCAGCAGGACCAGGGCGGCGATCCCGTAGACGATGGCCACGTAGGTCCAGAGGTCCAGCTTCCGGCGCAGCACCCTCCCGATGAGGTAGTACCCGGCGACCAGCCACGCGGCAAGGAAGGCCAGGGCGTCACCGAGGAGGGCCGTGGGGCCGAGGGCGAAGTCCCCCCACCCCACCGCCATGGCACCGCCCATGGCCACGGCGATGCCCATCCACTGCCGGCGGCTCGGCCGCTCGTCCAGCAACACCGTGGAAAGCAGGGCGACGATGAAGGGTTGGAGGGAGACCAGCACCACCGAGCTCGCCACCGTGGTGAACCGGAGCGAAGCGATCCAGCTCCAGAAGTGCCCCGCGAGCAGGACACCGCCCGCCACCGCCCACGCCCATTCGCGGACGGTGAGCCGGACCCCGCCCATGAGCGAGCCGCGCCAGGCGAGCACCGCCCCGATGAACGCCATGGAGAACGCCATGCGCCACGCCGCCACCGAGAGCGCCGGAGCGGTGGCCAGGCGGACCAGGGGACCGGCCCAGGAGATGGCCAGCACCGCCACGACGAGGGCCAACCAGGGTGAGACGCCGGGAAGCGGATCGCCCTGTGTGGCGGCCTGCGGCGCCGCGCCGGTGCGGGAGTCGGGGGAGGAATCCACCCGCTAAGGTGATGGGCCCGTCCTCGACGAGAAAGAGGAGGCCGGGCCTCCGGGAAGGATCAGCGCCCCCCGCCCACCGCCAGCCCCACGGACAGGGCCTGGCGATCACCCACCGCGGCGGCCGCCCGAAGGATCACACGCCGAGCCGCGTCGAAGGAGACATCCACGCCCACGTCCAGGGCCGGCGCGACGTCGAACTCGTCGTCGGGGGCGTCCTCACCCAGACGGAGATCCGCGGCGAGCCCCGCGGCGAGGTAAGGCGCGAACCAAATGGACCCGGAGCTCCATGAGACGGACCCCGTGAGGCCCACGGGCAACGTCACCAGCGTGTACGCCCCCACGCTCACGCCCAGGCCGCCCTGCCAATCCAGGTCGAACGGCACGTCCGAGCGTCCCCGCATGAGCGGAGCCTGGACGTCGACCCCTCCGAATCCGGCATGCTCTTCGCCGGCCCCGGTGCCGAATCCTCCGCGGAGACGGACACCGTCGGGGAGCCCTGGAAGGGCCCAGGTGACGAGCACCGCCTCGTCGTCGCCGGGCAGCGTCTCGGCCCACAGCCAATGCACACCCATCCCGCCGGACCCGTGGGGAGACACCAGTCTCGGCGTCTCCGGAGCGATCTGGGCACTCGCCGAGGACGGCAGCACCGCGGCCACGGCGCCCCAGGTCACGATCCCCCACGTGACGATTCCCCAGGTCACGATCCCCTGCCGTCGCCATCTCACGATACCCCCGCGCGCCCACCTCACGATGGAGGTCCCACCCTCGAATCCGCGCATCAGTTCGGTGCCCTCACGCCGGTGGCGTCGTAGTCGCGATCGCGGCCCATGATCAGGCCATGGAGGTCCAGCCCCGAGTTGTCGTGCTGCGCCACCCACTGGCGGATGGATCCCGGGAAGGGCTCGGTACGGCCGTTGCGGCCCAACGGGTCCGTGTACCAGACCTCCGGGCCATCGGCGTTCCGCACGTTGTTGCCGTTGACGTCCACGAAGCGGCGGACGCCCTTGAACGGTGAGCGGGGATCGTCCCAGGTCACGTCCTCGGCCACGCCCTCGCATCGGTCCCTCCCGTCCACGAGCGCGTCGCCGCAGAGGTCGATGGGCCTGCCCATGGACCGCTCGAGGGCCGGATCGTAGTAGCGGCTCGGGTCCATGACCTGGTAGTAGGGGTTGAACGACGCCAGGACCCGCCCGTTCTCCCTCCGGAGCGAAGCGCTGATCTCCCAGCTCTCCCTGAGCGCGGCGTCGAACCTGGGCCGCTCGCCATCGCTACGGAGGACGTGCTCGCCCACACAGGCCACATCCGGCACGGCCCGCTTGCCACCTCCGTTCGGGGAGATGGGCGGAACGGCGGTCCCGACGGGGACGTGCCGCTCGCGGTCGCACGAAGCCACCAGCTCGCCGGGGGTGCCGATGGGCGTCAGCAGCGTCGCGCTGAAGCCCGTCCCGTCGCTGCAGCGAACGTGGTAGACGACTTCATGGAGATTGTTGGTGAAGGCATCGGGAGAGTGGGTCCCCTGATGCAGCTTCGTCAGGACGTCGCAACGGATGTCCAGGGTGGCCGTCCCGCTGTCGGACACGCGCATGGGCATGTCGTTCTCCCACTCGATCTTGTGGCCGACGTGGTCCTCGTGACGGTGCGCACCGAATCCGCTGGTCTCCAGGTGCTGGTTGGCGTACCCGAACGGAATCGGGCCCACCTCGTCGAACAGATCCGATCCCGAGGGATCACGACCGTGCTCGTGCCCGAACGTGCACCCGGTGCCCGGGTCCACAGCGGGGTGCCAGGTGGGATATCGCAAGCCATCCGGACCCACTACGGAGTAGCTGTCGTGGATCTCCGACGAGCAGGTGTCCGGGCCCGAAGGCGCCCACAGACCCAGGGACATGGCGTCCCCGATGGCCTCCGGCTCCTCGAAGCGCGGTGCGGCGACCTGGTCGGGATCGCACGACGCGCCCGCCCATATCGTGGTGACCAGGAGGGCGAACCCTCCCAAAGGCGACGTGGCCACCCCGGGCCTCCGCGTCGCACGACCGTGACGTTCCTCCGCCATGCCGACCTCTCCTCCGTCGCGTCTCGCGTCCGATTCGGGAGCCGGTGGCCGAGGGGCCTGACACGCTCCGTTGCGCTCTTTCTCGGGGTCTCTTCCCCGCTATCGCCTTCTCAGCTGGACCGCGAACCGCAGCGAGCTCAGCCCCACGTTTCGCACCACCGTCTCATCGCCGTTCCGGAGCCCGGCGAACGCCGTACCGTCCAGCGACACCACGTTGCCCACCACCCAGGGCCCGAAGGCCGGAACGTCCCACCCCAGGCCCACGGTCACCCGCGGCGCGTCGTAGGACAGGTCACCGGCGCGGTACCCGGACCACCCGAACCCTCCCAGGAGGTACAGCCCCCGGGCCGGATCCGGCACCAGATGCGCCACGAGGCCGAGTCCGTACATCTTCTCCCGGACGCGGTCCTGCTCGTGCGTCCATGCCGACACTTCCACGCCCACGCGCAGGTTGGAGGCACCGTAGGCTCCGGCGGCCAGCGTCACCGTGGGACCGATGTCCCTCGAAGACGCGCACAGATCGCAGGTGAGCCGCATACCGGAGCCACCGACGGTCACGCCGTACCACGCGCCGGCCGGATCCCCACCCCCCACCTGGGCCCCCGCCTCCGCGACGGCGGCGAGGACCAGAAAGGCGGAAGCCAACGCCAGCCTGGGGAGCTGGCGCCTCACGTTCGGTTGTCTTCCGGCTTCTCGGCCCATGAGCCACTCCACGTCCGGTGATGGCCGCCTCGGTGCGGCGCTGGACCCCTCGAGAGCAAGCGCCGTGCCGCGACCACCGGGCGAAGATCCCGGCGCATGGCGGGCGAGGCCGCTCCACGTGCCATGTAAGACATTCGTAAGGCAGCACTTGCGTCACTCACCCCGGAACGGCCGGGAATCCTCAGGCGGTAAGCGGAAATGGCCCGTCCCGGTGGTGCGAAGCACCGGACTGCGCCGCACAACGCCACGGGGGGAATGGCGTTGCACGCCCGCCTGGCGGTGGGTAGCGTTCCTGTCCCAGCCCTCGGCACGCTCCACCCCCTGCCCCCGGAGGCCCCCGTGACCCGTGCAAGTCTTGCCTACCTCGGTACGTTGGTAGCCGTTCTGACGGCGTTCGGCATGACGTCCTCCGCGCAGGACCCGAGTCCCACCGTGGCCGAGGCCTCCGAAGCCATGGCACCCGACCTCGCCCTGGACACGCCGACGGCGGCACCGGCGGCGGAGCGCGTCGTCGCCGTGGAAGGGAGCGCGGCGGAAGGGAGCACCGTGGAGCCCCCGAGCGCCATGGAGGCCCCACCCGAGGACGGACGCCGAAGCCGGTGGCGGAACCGCTACCCGGGGCCCATCCCCACGCCGGCGGATTGGGAGGCCCCCGAGGGACCGGTGCGCATCGGGCTGCAGGCCGGCCACTGGCGGGCCCACGAAGCCCCCGACGAGCTACGGGGCATCCGCGACAACGGAACGCGTTGGGAGCACGTGGCCGAGTGGGAGGCCAATCTGGAGATCGCCGAGCGCGCCGCCGAGCTTCTCCGGGAGCTGGGATACGAGGTGGATCTTCTGCCGGCCGTGGTGCCGCCGGGGTACCGCGCCCATCTCTTCATCTCCATCCATGCCGACGGAGCCGGCGACCCGGCGGCTTCCGGATACCGGGTGGCCGCGCCACGCCGCGACGCCACCGGTCGGGCGGACGGGATCGCGCGCCTTCTCCAGGACAGGTACGGAGAGGAGACCGGTCTACGCCGCCTTCCCACGGTGACCCGGCGGATGAGCAACTACTACGCATTCAACTACCGGCGTTACGAGCATGCCCTCCACCCGATGACCATCGCGGTGATCCTGGAGACCGGCTTTCTCACCAGCGCCCGGGACCGGACGGTGATCGTGGACGATCCCGACCGCGCGGCCCGGGGGATCGTGGCCGCCGTGGCGGAGTTCGACGTGACGCCGCCTCCGCTGGCCACCGCCACGGTGGATGGTGGGGCCGACGACGGAGGGCGCTGAAGGACCCCGCGGCGTGCGGCGGCGAAGGCCTTCAGTCGGACAGCAGGTCCACGACCTCCGCCTGAACTTCGACGCCGTTGACGCGCAGTCGCCCCACGGTCACGGGAAGGTCGAAGCGCCTGGGGCCGGCGCTCCCGGGATTGAAGTAGAGCACGCCCGCCTTCTCGACGATGGACGGCTCGTGGGTGTGCCCGTGGATGAGCACCCTGAAGCCCGAAGCCACGGGATCCAGGTCCAGCTCCTTGTGGCCGTGCATGAGGTACGCCAGGGGCCCACGCCCCTCGGTGTTGAGCCCCCCCGAGGGAGAGGTGAGGTCCACCACGTCCGTTTCCGGAAGGGCGGCGGCGATCTCCGCGCCGTCCGTGTTCCCGCGCACGGCGCGAACCGGCGCGATCTCGGACAGCCTCTGGATGATCTCCAGATCCCCGACATCCCCGGCGTGCAGGATGAGGTCGGATCCTCGGAGCTCGTCCAGAGCTTCCTCTCTCAGCAGGCCGTGGGTATCGGAGATGACACCGATCACGCGCATGGGGGCGCACTCCATTTGCCGTGGAAGGGCGGCGATTGCGAATTTGCAATCATACGCGCTGCCACGGTGTTACGGGAGGGTTGACTTCGCGTGGCCACGACATCGAAGGGAAAGGCGTCCGGCGGCATGAGCCCGGTCCTCCTCTGGACCGCCGGGACCGTGGGCATCCTCCTGGTCGGGCTCTTGGTCCTGGGACCGGTCTGGGTGGCGGGTCACCTCAATCCGCGGCTCCCCCTCCCCGTCGTGGCGGCCCCAGCCCTGGAAGAAGCCGGCGAGGTCCTCCAGGGCCACCCGGTGGTGGACCTCCACTCGGACGCGCTCCTGTGGGATCGCGATCTGTTGCGACGCTCGGAGCGCGGTCACGTCGACCTGCCACGCCTCGTAGAGGGCGGCGTGGCCATACAGATGTTCACGGCCGTGACACGGGTCCCACGAGGCGCGAGCCTGCTGGAGAACGCCGACGATTCGGACCTCATCACCCCACTGGCGCTTCTCCAGCTGTGGCCACCGGCCACCTGGACCAGCCCACTCCAGCGCGCGCTCCACCAGGCCGACAAGCTGCGAGGGTTCGCGGCCCGATCCCACGGACGGCTCTCGGTGGTCACCACCCGTACCCAGCTCGACGCCCTTCTCGGGGGGCGAGCCGCCCGGGAAGGAACGGTGGGCGCCCTGCTGGGCGTCGAGGGCGCCCACGCCCTGGATGGAGAGCCGAAGAACCTGGAGCGGCTCCACGCCGCGGGATTCCGGATGATCGGGCTCACCCACTTCTTCGACAACGAAGTGGGAGGCTCGGCTCACGGACTGTCCAAGGGCGGCTTGACGGAGCTGGGCGCACAGGTGGTGGGCCGCATGGAGGAGCTGGGCATGCTGGTGGACCTCGCCCACGCCTCCGCCGAGCTCATCGAACAGGTCACCCGCATGGCCACGGCCCCGGTGGTGGTCTCCCACACGGGGGTCTCGGGCACGTGTCCCAGCCCTCGGAACCTGCCCGACCAGGCCCTCCGGGCCGTGGCCGCAACGGGGGGCGTCGTCGGTATCGGGCTCTGGCCGGAGGCGATCTGCGGGGAGACGCCGGCCCACTGGGCCGCCGCGGTCAGCCATGCCGTGGACGTGGTGGGCGTGGCGCACGTGGCGCTGGGCTCGGACTGGGACGGGGCCGTCCCCGCCGTGGTGGACGCGTCCGGCACGCCCCATCTGGTGGCGGCACTCCGGAGCGAAGGCTTTTCTCCCGAGGACATCCGGGCCATCCTCGGGGGCAACACCCTCCGCGTCTTCCGTGCCACGCTGCCGGTGGATGGCGCAACGACCC
>CAYGKI010000139.1:0-8262 GCA_964350235.1 uncultured Gemmatimonadaceae bacterium
GGTACTTGATGGGCGTCCCGTGCACGGAGAAGTACAGGAGGGTATCCGGGTCCGTCAGGTCCAGGCCCCGCTCCTCCACGAAGGTCCGGATGTTGTCCACTCTGAGGGCCTCGTACGCGGGGTGATGGTGCCATCCCGCCACCCCGGCGAACCTGGGAGACCAACCCTCCTCGCTCAGAGCCGCCCGAACGGATTCCAGGGCGGCCACGGTGGTGGACCGGCCGCAGATGGGGTAGACGGGGAGCGCCACCAGGGTGTCGACGCCGTCGGCTCGGGCCTCCCGCACCCGCTCGGGAATGCTGGGGTCGGTGAACTGATACGCCGTGTAGGCGCGCGCGTCCCGCCCGCTCTCCCTCAGCGCCCGCTCCAGGGCTCGGGCCTGTGCCTCCGCCTGCTCGTTGAGCGGAGATCCGCCGATGGCCCGGTACTCCTCGATGAGGCCAGGAGCCCGGTCGACCGCGAGCTGCCGGGCCCGTGCCCGGACCGACTCGTTGGGCTCCAGCCCTCCGTTCTGGAGAAAGATGCGCTCCAGGAACGGCTCCACCTTCTCGAGGACCGGCTCGTCCGGCTCCCCGAAGTTGATCACCAGAACGCCGATCTTCTCCGACGGTACAGTCATGATCCGCTCTCCCTTGCTTCGGAGCCTGCCGCGTGCAGCCGCTCCGAGGTCTCGTGGACCCGGTCGACGAGGAACGCCACGCGGTCCGGGTCGGTGGTGCGGTGGATGCCGTGGCCGAGATTGAAGATGTGCGCGGCGGCTCCCCGACCTTCCTCCAGCACCGTGTCGATGGCCCGTCCCAGCTCGGACGTCGGTGCGAAGAGGGCGGCAGGGTCGAGGTTGCCTTGCACCACGGCTCGCGGCCCGATCCGCCTCACCGCGTCCGACAGGGGCAGGGTCCAGTCGATGCCCAGCACGTCGGCGCCCACCTCGGTGGCGGCTTCGACGAGCGTGGATCCGCCGTTGGCGAAGTAGATGATCGGCCGATCCACGGCCTCACGCACCTCGGCCACCGTTCGACGGAGGACGGGCAGCGCGAAGCGTCGATACGTGTCGGGAGCGAGGAGGCCCACCCAGGAGTCGAACAGCATGAGCGCGTCGGCCCCTGCCCTGGCCTGGGCGACGAGGTACCGCGCCATGCTCGTCCCCAACAGGTCGAGGAGCCTCCCCGCCGCCTCCGGCTCGGATCTCAGGAAGCTCCGCGCCGCCATGAAGTCCTTGGACCCCCCTCCCTCCACCAGATAGCAGAACAGGGTGAACGGGGCGCCCGCGAAGGCGATGAGCGCCCGACTTTCCTCCAGTTCGGCCCGTACGAGCCGAAGCGCCTCGAGCACGAACGGGGTTCCTTCCTCGGGATCGAGGGGGCGCAGCCTGTCCGCATCCGCCACGGTCCTCACAGGGGTCTCGATGACCGGCCCCGGAGCGAAGTCCATGCCCACGCCCATGCCCTCCAACGGCGTCATGATGTCGGCGAACAGGATGGCGGCGTCCAGGGGAAACCGCCGGATGGGCTGCAACGTGATCTCGGCGGCCAGGTCCGGCGTCTTGGTGGCCGTGAGAAAGTCGACCTTCTCCCTCAGCGCCCTGTATTCGGGAAGGTACCGGCCGGCCTGGCGCATGACCCATACCGGGGCATGAGCTCCGCGCTCGCCGCGACAAGCGCGCTCGAACAACGTCTTCCCGTCAGGCACGGGGCACCTCCTCGGTGAGGATCTCCTCGGCGGCGGCCAGGGTCCGCTCCACGTCGTCGGGCGTGTGGGCATAGGACCAGAACCAGGCCTCGAACGGGCTCGGCGGAAGGTGGATCCCACGCCGGAGCATCCCGTGGAAGAAGCGGTTGAAGAGGTCTCGGTCCGACGCGGCGGCGGTGTTCCAGTCCACCACCGGGTCCTGGCTGAAGAAGAGCGATCCCATGCCGCCCGCGCGGTTCCATTGCATGGGGATCCCCAGCCGGCGGGAGAGGCTCTCGAAGCCGTGGTCGAGCATAGCGCCCAGTCGCTCCAGGTGCTCGTACACGCCTTCCTCCTCCCGGAGATACCGGAGCGTGGCCAGCCCCGCAGCGACCGCCAGCGGGTTGCCGGAGAGGGTTCCGGCCTGGTAGACGGGGCCGTCGGGGGCAATCATCCGCATCAAATCCTCTCGCCCGCCATAGGCGCCGACGGGAAGCCCGCCACCGATGACCTTGCCCAGCGTGGTCAGGTCCGGCGTAACGCCATATCGCCCCTGGGCGCCTGTGTGGCCCACCCTGAAGCCCGTCATGACCTCGTCGAAGATGAGGAGCGCGCCTCGGGCTCGGGTCAGCTCCCTGAGCCCGTCCAGGAAGCCGTCCACCGGGGGGATGCAACCCATGTTGCCGGAGACGGGCTCGACGATGACGCCGGCGATCTCCCCTTCATGCCGGTCGAAGAGCGCCCGCACCGACTCGAGGTCGTTGAAGTCCGCCACCAGCGAATCCGAGGCCGTCCCCGCAGTGACCCCGGGGCTCGACGGAACCCCGAGGGTCGCCGCGCCCGAGCCGGCTTCCACGAGGAACGCGTCTCCGTGCCCGTGATAGCCCCCCCGGAACTTGACGATCCGGTCCCGTCCCGTGGCTGCGCGCGCAAGGCGGATGGCACTCATGGTGGCTTCGGTGCCCGAGTTCACCAGCCGCACCACGTCCACGCCGGGAACGGTGGCGACGATGGCCTCGGCCAGGTCGATCTCGCCCTCCGTCGGGGTGCCGAAAGAGGTCCCCCGCTCCACCGCGGCGGCGAGCGCGCGATTCACCGCGGGATGCGCGTGACCCAGGACCATCACACCCCAGGATCCGATGTAGTCGAGGAGCGCGCGGCCGTCCACGTCCTCCAGGAAGGCGCCCCGCGCCGACCGCACGAAGCGGGGGGTTCCACCCACCCCCTTGAAGGCCCGGACGGGGCTGTTCACCCCACCTGGAATGGTCTTCCTCGCGCGCTGGAGGAGCTCCACGCTCCTGCCCTCGTCCCGCTGCTCCGTCTCGCTCATCGTGCTCCCGCTCTGGTCTGCTGAATGTTCGCCACACACGCTTCCACCAGCCCGTCGAGGCCGGGAGGATCCGCCGTGGCGATTCGGTCTCTGTTCATGCCTGATTCCACGAGGGCTTCCGCGGTGACGGGCCCGATGGCCGCCACCCCGACGCCCTCCAGCTTCGTGGGCCAGTCCGACCCGAGCGTCCGGGCCAGGGCCCGCACGGCCGAAGGGCTGGCGAACGCCACCACGTCCACCCCGCCTGCAAGATCCGCCCGCACGCTCCGCTCGTCCGGTGGCGTCGGGATGGTCCTGTAGGCCTCGACCCGGTCTACCCGTGCCCCCAGGGCGGACAACCCGTCCTCGAGGGCATCACCGGCCAGCGACCCCGCCGGAAAGAGCACGCGGCGCCCCTTCAGGTCGGCCTCGCGGGCCAACGCGTCGACCAGCGCACCGGCGTCCCGGTCTCCCACCACGTCCACCGTCCACCCATGGAGCCGGAGCTCGGAAGCGGTGGCGGCCCCGACCGCGGCGACGCGCGGCGACGCCGAGGCGGGAGGAGCACCCAGCGGCTCCACCGCACGCGCACTGGTGACCACCACCCAATCGTAACCGCCGGAGGCCAAGGTCTCGCGCGCTTCGCGGATGGAGGTCGGGTCCGAGGGTGGAGCGAAGCGCAGCGTCGGCCACACCGACACTCGGGCCCCTTCGGCTTCCAGCTTCCTGGTCAAGGGGTCCTCCGGCGAGCCGTCCCGGGTGGTCGCCACCACCCGGCCGGAGAGGCGCGTCATGTCGGGCTTCCCGAAGCCCTCGGCGGCGGACCTGCCCATCCCACGCCCCGCAGGGACGGAAGCCCCAGCCTCTCCAGGAGCGACGCGGCCAGGGCCGAACCCAGCTCCGCCGGGTTGGCCCCTGGCTCCCCACTCAGCTCGCCGCGGAAGACCCCGCCAGGGCCCACCACCGCACCCACCAGATTGAGCGCACCGTCCTCCTCCACCCGGCCCAGCGCCCCCACCGGCGCCTGACAACCGGCTTCCAGCCTCCGGAGAAACGCGCGCTCGGCCTCCACGGCCCTTCGGGTGGGCGCGTGGTCGAGAGAGGCGGTGAGCGCGCGGAGACGCGCATCGTCGGTGCGGACCTGCAGCGCCAGCGCCCCCTGAGCGGCCGCTGGAAGCATCACGGTGGGGTCCAGGTACTCGGTGACGCTGGCGGACAGACCCAGTCGGGCCAGCCCGGCCGCGGCGAGAATCACCGCGTCCACCTTCCCGCCCTCCGGCGCCTGGAGACGCGTGGGCACGTTGCCGCGCTGGTCCTTCAGCTCCAGGTCGGGCCTGGCGGCGCGGAGGAACCCCTTCCGGCGGGGGCTGGAAGTGCCGACGGAAGCCCCTCGGGGGAGATCGTGGAGCCCCCCGAGAGGGCTCACCAGAACGTCTCTCGGGTCTTCCCGCTCCGGGACTGCTCCCAGGGTGAGTCCCGGGTGCATGGCCGTCGCCAGGTCCTTGCAGGAGTGGACGGCGAGATCGATACGTCCGTCCAGAAGCGCGTCCTCGATCTCCTTGGTGAAGAACGCCTGACCGTGCTCCGGGCCCAGCGGCACGTCCCGGATGACGTCCCCGGAAGTGGTGATCTCCACCAGCTCCACCTCCAGGCCGGCATGCGCAGCTCGAAGTCGGTCGGCCACCCACCCGGACTGGGTGAGCGCCAGGCGCGAGCCTCGGGTGCCCAGCCTCACCGCGCTCAATTGGACTCCGGGGGCCCGTCCGCCGAGTCCACATCGACGCCGAAGAGCGCGGGCGCCGCCTCCAGAAGGAATCGCCCCTCCGGGCTCTCCGGATCGGCTTCGCGCAGGGCGACCGTGGGCGTATGGAGAATGGTGCGAGCCAGAGAGCGGGCCAGGAGTCGCATCTGCTCCTTCTCATCCTCGGTGCGGCCCTGACCGAAGCGCTCGGCCTCGGCGCGGGCCAGGTCGAGGACCTGCCGGCGCACGGCCTTGAGGACGTCGACGCTCTTCCGGGAACGGAGCCACCGAGCGAAGAGCTCGGCCTGCTCGCCAACGATCTGCTCGGCGCGCGGAACCTGGGCCGCGCGCGCGGCTCTCGCCTCCTCCACCCTCCGGAAGACATGGTCCAGATCGAGGAGCGTGACGCCGTCGATCTCCGCCAGCGCAGGGTCGAAGTTCCGCGGATGGGCGAGGTCGAGGAAGCGCACCTTCCTGTGGCCCCGGGAGGCCACCAACGCCCGCATCATGCCGGCGGTGACCAGCCACTCCCCGGCGGTGACGGCACCGACCACCAGGTCGGCCTCGGCCAGCAGCCCGGGAAGGTCGTCCAGGCCGGCGCCCCTGCCGCCCAGCGGTGTGGCGACTTCATGCGCCGTCTCCAGCGTACGATTCGCCACCACGAGCGAACCCACGCCCGACTTCTGGAGGAGGCGCGCCATGAGCGCTCCGGTCTCACCGGCGCCGATGACCAGGGCCCGGACCTGGCTCAAAGAGCCCATCTCACGCTCCACCATCTTCAGCGAGGCACTGGCCAGCGAGGCGGCGCCACGCCCGATGTCCGTCTGGGTCCTCACCTTCTTTCCGGTCTGGAGGGCCATCTCGAACATCCTGTGGAGGATGGGCCCCTTGCTGGTCATGGCCAGCGGATGATGCGCGGCCTCACGGACCTGTCCCAGGATCTGGGCTTCGCCGTGGACCACGGAGTCGAGACCGGAGGCGACGCGAAAGAGGTGCCGGACGGCCGTGCCCCCACGGAGCGCATAGATGTGCGACCGGAGCTCGTCACTGGACACACCGGTGCGACGCGCCAGCAGACGGACGAGAAGCTTCAGCGCCCGCTCGGGCTGGTCGGACACGCAGTACAGCTCGAGACGCCCGCAGGTCGCCAGCGGGATCGCCTCCTCGAGGACGCCACGCTCGGTGAGGAGCGTACCCAGCGTGGCGTACACCTCGTCGAGATCCACGTGCATGCGCTCGCGGACCCGTGTGGGTGCCACGGACTGGCTCGTTCCGACGACGAAGAGCTCCATGCGTCCGCCCCCCCGACTCAGCCCTGAGATCCCGAAGCGCGGCACGGACCGTCGTCGGCGCCGCGCGGCCCGGTCAGGGGCATTCCCGCCGCCATCACGCGTCGCTCCTCAGCCAGCGAGCGGCGTCGAGGGCGTGGTAGGTGATGACGACGTCCGCGCCCGCGCGGCGGAACGCGAGGAGCGTCTCCAGAACCGTCTGTCGCTCGTCCACCCATCCCCGGTCCGCGGCGGCCTTCACCATGCTGTACTCCCCGCTGACGTTGTAGACCGCCAGCGGCATCTCCGGGAAGGCGTCCCGGGTGCTCCGGACGATGTCCAGGTAGGCCAGGCCCGGCTTGACCATCAGCATGTCCGCACCCTCGTCCACGTCCGCCTGGTGCTCCCGAAGCGCCTCCCGGGCGTTCGCGGCATCCATCTGATGGCTCTTCCTGTCGCCGAAGGCCGGCGCGCCGTCGGCGGCATCCCTGAAGGGCCCGTAGTAGGACGACGCGTACTTGGCCGAATACGAGAGGATGGGGACGTGGCCGAAGCCGTGGTGGTCGAGGGCCCGCCGGATGGCGGCCACCTGCCCGTCCATCATGGCGGAGGGCGCCACCACGTCGGCACCGGACCGGGCGTGGGAGACGGCGGTGGCCGCGAGCCGCTCCAGAGACGCGTCGTTGAGCACCTCCCCGGCCTCGCCGAGAAGCCCACAGTGGCCGTGGTCCGTATACTCGCATAGACACACGTCGGTGATGACGAGTCCTTCGTATCCCGCGTCCCGGAGCACGCGAAGGGCACGCTGGACCACGGCATCGTCGGCGGAAGCCTGGGTTCCGCGGGCGTCCTTCTCGGCGGGGATCCCGAACAGCAGAATTCCCCCGAGCCCCGCCTGGCTCGCCTCGTCCGCCGGCTCGAGCACCCGGTCGACGGGCCAACGGAACACCCCGGGCATGGACGGCACCTCGGTGGGCTCGTCTTCCACCTCCGTCACGAACACGGGCAGCACGAGGCGGTCGGGCGAGAGGGTCTGCTCCCGCACGAGCCGTCGGGTCGCCGCGGTGCGGCGCCATCTACGTAGCCGTTGGAAATCCAGGTCGGCGTGCTGATTCGGATCGGTCATAACTGCAGAAAAGATCGGTTCTTGCAGCATCGGTCACAATTGGGGAATGCCCCACTTGCCAGGTCCGTAGATGTCCCTACCGACGCCTCCCGACAGCCCGCATCCGGAGCGAATCGATGGGCCGCGGACCGTGGTCAACGCGGCGGGCCGCCGTTGACCGTCACCTCGAGGACGCGCATCTCGACGGTCATGGCCCCATCCTCCGAGCCGAGCATGGACTCCATCTGCTCCAGCTGGCTCCCGAACATCTGCTCCATCATGGCACGCTGATCCTCGGGAAGCGCCTCCAGCTGGCGGCGCATCTGCTCCAACTCCTCCAGCATGGCCGGATCGAGGGCGTCACGCAGCCCATCCATCCGCACCACGGTGAGGAACGGCATGAGGAGCCCCTGGGTCTCCCTGTAGTCACGAAGGTCGATGATGGTGGTGACCTCCACCGGGCCGGTCCCCGTGTCCAGGTCTCCGGTGAACTCCATGCGACGAGGGAACCAACGCTCCGCGTCCACCAGGATCCGGCCGGTCCTCGGCTGAAACTCGGAGCCTTCGGGTCCCGCTTCGGGCACAAGGTCCAGGGCCCTGAGATCGTCCAGGACCAGGACGTGCGTCCGGGCACCGTCCACCATCTCGGTGCCTCCATAGCGACTGTGGTCCGCGAGCGCGGGGCCCACGGCGTACACGTCCCCGTATCCGAAGTCCTCGTCCATCTGGTTGGTGAAGCCTCCCGCGGCGGAGCTGCGGAGTTGGAATACGGGTCGGCCGTCCACGATCTCCTTCTCGAAGTACATCTCGGATTCGACCCCCATCACCTCCTGAACCACCAGGTAGTTCTCCACCGACGCGACGCTCTCCTCGTACGCCGCGAGCATGCTTTCGACGATCTCCGCCGACGACTGCGCCACGAGAACGGCGGGCGTCACCGCGGCCAGGGCCATGCTCCAGAGCAAGGATTTCACCGGATGTCCTTCGGAACGGGGTGGGCGTGGTGGGGATGATCGAGGATGATCACGCGGACGGCTCCGATCAAGGCGGGATGCCTCAAGCGGACTCCTGACGCTCCAGGAACAGCGTCTGGGTGGGATAGGCGAACTCGATGTCCGCCTCCTCGAAGCGCCGGTGGATCCCCAGGTTGATGGCCTGCTGGATGTCCATG
>CAYGKI010000140.1:0-6527 GCA_964350235.1 uncultured Gemmatimonadaceae bacterium
CGCCATGGCCAGGTGCCACGCGCCGCGCCGCCTCCAGTCGTATCGGAAATACTCGAGCCCGGACGGGACCACGGCGGCGCAGAGATGCTGGAGGGAGGAGGAGACGCCCCACTTCTTCCCGCCGAACCAATACACGAAGGGCACCACCAACCCGATGAGGGGGCCCGCTACCCACCACGGCCACGGCCGCGACAACATGTCCAGCATGGAACCTCTTCGATCCGGAGGAGCACGCACGACGAATCTGCCAGGCGCCGGGGACCGGGTCCAGTGCGGCCCCCGAGGTGCCGGCGGCGGGCTTTCGGCCGTCCCGTGCCCGCCTCATGTTGGACGCCACGCCATGCCCTCGACATGGTCGCCGCCGCTCCTCCATCCGTGGAGAACCCATGCGCTTCGTTCCCGCCCTCGCCCTTCACGCTGCGGCCCTCCTGCTCCTGCATGCTCCCGCGGCCGGACAGGGTACGCCGGGTGTGGACTTCGAGCCGGGCCTCGTTCCCCTGACGGACGGCGTCTACGTGTACGAGGGGCCGCTGCACCTGGACGGCGAGGACCAGATCGTGCGGACCAACTCGTTGGTGGTGGTGACGTCCGACGGTGTCGTGGTGGTGGACGGCCAGGACGACATGAGTGAAGGGCGCCGCCTCATCGACGCCATCCGTGAGGTGACGTCGGAGCCCATCCGGTACCTGATCAACGCGTCGCCCCACGGTGACCACGTGAACAGCAACGCGGCGTTCGAGGGCGCAGTGATCATCGCCCACGAGGGGGCTCGTCAGGCCATGGTGGATGCCGGGACCCCCATCTCCGAGGAGGTGGGGCCCACCCTCCCGCACGTGACCTTCCAGGACCGGATGACCCTCCGCGTGGGTGGCCGGACGCTGGAGCTGTACCACTTCGGCCTGGGCCACACCCGTGGTGACGCCGTGGTCTTCCTTCCCGACGAGGGCATCGCGTTCCTCTCGGAGCTCTACTTCAACGGCGTGTTCGCCTCGGTGGGCGAGGGGTTCGCCGGAGCCCACGTGGCCACGCTGGAGCGTGCCATGGCGCTCCCCGCCGACTGGTGGATTCCGGGGCACGGCTACGTGCGTGGGCAGACTCGGGGCCAGCTCCGGGAGGGGCTGGAACGGTACCTGGCCAACGTCACGGCCATCCACTCGGCCGTCGCCCTCCGGGTGGCGAGAGGCGAGACCCTGGACGAGGTGCTGGCGGGCATCGACGAGGACCTCGGACCCTTCACCGGGCTCCCGTTCTACGGATACCTGAAGCGGTCCGCCATATCGGGCACCTATCGAGCCCTCGCCGGGGGGCGCTGAGGCGCCACGACCGGCCGGGGCGACCCTTCAGGACCGTTCCGGCGCTACCGGCCTCCGCCGGTCTGATAGTCCAGGGGTGGTGGGCGGTCCCCGAGCAGGGGCTGGTAGGTCCACCCCTCGGGCAAGCGGTTCCGGTACTCCGTGGTGGCGCGCTCGATGAGCGCGGGGTCGGTGAGCAGGTCCACGGCCGTCATGGCCAGGGCCTTGGCCGCCACCACCATCCCTTTTTCTCCGATGGACGTGCCTCCGGCCGCCACGGCCTGCCAGGAGTGGGTCGCCGTTCCCGGGACCCATGTGGCGGTGCTGAGCCCGGCGGTGGGGACCACCCAGCTGACGTCGGCCACGTCGGTGGACCAGGAGCCGGCGCCGTCCATGACGGCGAAGGGCTGGATCTGCTCCGACGAGGCCAGGGGCGGCACGCCGTCGGGGAAGGTTCGACGCAGCGCTTCGGCGAAACGCCTTTCCTCCTCGTCGTAGGTCACGCCCCCCACCCGCTCCAGGTTGGCGTGGACGGCCCGCTGCAGCGCGACGTTGGGGAGAAGGTTGTAGATGCCATGGAGAACCTCCACGTCCACGGTGGTTCCCGTGCCCATGGCCGCGCCCTCGGCGGCCAGCTCGATCCTCTCGAACACCGACGCGACCTCGGCGGGGTCCGGGTGGCGCACGAAGTAGTAGACCTCGGCGGCGTCCGGGTCCACGTTGGGCGCGGCCCCGCCGTCGGTGATGACGTAGTGGATGCGCGTCTCCTGCTCCACGTGCTCCCGCATCATGTTCACCATGTAGTTCATGGCCTCCACGCCGTCCAGGGCGGATCGGCCGCGCTCGGGCGCCGCCGCCGCGTGCGCCGAGATCCCCGAAAACCGGAACGTGGCCGACTTGTTCGCCAGCGTGCTGTAGGCTCCGGCGTCGTTGCGGTCCCCCGCATGCCAGTGGAGGACGATGTCCACGTCTTCGAAGAGCCCGTCCCGGACCATGTAGACCTTTCCGGCGCCCCCCTCCTCGGCGGGCGTTCCGTACACCCGGATCTCTCCGGCCTGTCCGGATCGCTCCATCCAAGCCTTCGTCGCCGCCGCCGCCGCCACCGATCCGGTGCCGAACAGGTGGTGGCCGCAGGCGTGCCCCGCGATCTGGTGCGACACCGGGGCCCGCTCGGGCGCACGTGCCTGGCTGATGCCGGGCAGGGCGTCGTACTCCGCCAGGATGCCGATCACGGGACCCTCCCCCTGGCCCCATCGCGCGACGAACGCCGTGGGCATGCCGCCCACGCCCATCTCCACCTGGAAGCCCGCCTCTTCCAGGGTCGCCGCCAGCAGTCCGGCACTCTCCGTCTCCTGATAGCCCACCTCCGCCAGATCCCAGATACGCTGGGCGACGGCTCCGTAGCGGTCCGCCCGCTCCTCGATGAAGGCCGCGACGTCGGCTTTGGCGTCCTGGGCCGACGCGCCCACGGGATGCAGCACGCCCAGGGCCGCGCAGGCAAGGAGGTGCGAGAGCCTGGGGGGGATGAGTCGGGACATTCGGGAACTCCTGCGTGTGACCGGGTGGTTGAGTCTTGTCTACCGACGCGACGCCGAATGGTGCCCGGCGCCGGAGGCGCTCCCGTCGTCCCCGGCGCGTCGGAGAGGGAGCGGGTGTTGGGATTCTCGGACGCTCCGGTGAGATTAGGGCGATCCTCCCCCCGCGCCTTCGCGGGGTCGCCCGGCCGGCCGCCGGACAAGATCTACCACAGGTGCGACCCATGCCCAAGCCGAGAAAGCGTCTCATCGTCGTCGGCGACCGCGTCTTGATCCAACCCGAGGAAGGTGAGGATCGGACCAAGGTCGGCCTCTATCTGCCCCAGACGGCCATGGACAACCAGGCGGTCCAGGGCGGGAAGGTGGTGGCGACCGGGCCTGGGAACGCCGTCTCCGCGCCCACGGAGCTCAGCGACGAGCCCTGGAAGATCGGAGGTGAGACCTCCGAGGCCCGATACGTGCCGCTTCAGGCCCGCATCGGCGACTACGCCATCTTCTTCCGGCGTGCGGCCGTGGAGATCACCTTCGAGGGAGAGCGTTATCTCGTCGTGCCACAGGCGGCCATCCTCACGCTGGTGCGGGAGGACGACGACGACCTGATTCCGGACGACGTGCTGCCGTAGTGTCCCGAACCACGAGCTCGTCCGGGAAGGGGGGGCGCCGCCATCGCTCCGTAGATCTCTCCCGCTACCGCGGGATCGTGGACGACTGGCCCGCCTTCGAGGACGCCTCGTCCCGTCCCGAGCCCACCGTCTTCCGCGTGCGCACCGGGAGGGTGGACGAGGGCGCCGTCCTCGAGTCCCTGCAGGCCCGGGGCTTCCGAACCCGGCCCCTGGACGGGATGCCCGGGTTCCATCAGGTCGAGGGCGAGCCGTTCCCCGTGTCCATGACGCTGGAGCACTGGAACGGGCTGATCTACGTGCAGCAGGCCTCCACCGGAGTGGCGGCGCCCGCCCTGGGAGCCCGGCCCGGCGAGCGCGTGCTCGATCTATGCGCGGCGCCGGGAGGCAAGACGTCCCACCTGGCGGAGCTCATGGAGGACAGCGGTTGCCTGGTGGCGTCGGAGATCAGCGAGAGCCGCATTCGTGGCTTGCTGGGAAACATGTACCGGCTGGGCCACACGAACGTGCTCGCCGTGGCGGGTGACGGCCGTGAGTTCCCGGAGGGCGCCCTGTTCGATCGGGTTCTGGTGGACGCGCCCTGCTCCGGCGAGGGGACCCTTCGCCGCCGGGGCGGGAAGCCCCCGAGGCAGTCGGACGCCTTCCTCGGCTACGTGACCGGCGCCCAGGTGGCGCTGCTCGAACGTGCCGTCCGACTCACCCGTCCCGGAGGGGTGATCCTCTACGTGACCTGCACGTTCGCCCCCGCCGAGAACGAGGCGGTGGTCACGCGTGTCCTGGAGTCCATGCCGGTGGAGCTGGAGCCCCTCGACCTTCCCGTGCCCCACGGCCCCGGGATCACGTCGTTCGAAGGCGAGCGTTTCGACCCTCGACTGCAGGGCGCGGCGCGGATCTATCCTCACCACCTGGACTCGGGCGGACTCTTCCTGGCCCGTCTGCGGCGCACCGACGCGTCGCTCCCGGGGGAGCCCTCCGCGTCGGCGGCCACCCTTGGCTCGAGCCAGGGGTGGAGCCCGGTGCCCGTGGCGTTCCCCCGCGACCCCGACGAGGAGGACGGAGCGGTCACCACCGATCCGGCGGAAGCCAGGGCCATGGCGGAGGCGGCGTCGGTGGAGCTGGGAGACCGGTTCGGCGTTCCTCCCGAGGTTCTGGAAGGGGTGCGCTGGACCATTCGAGGCGGGCGGGCCTGGATGCACTCCGCCGATGCGTGGCCTCTGGATGCGTGGGCTCCCGGAGGGTGGCGCCCCATCTCCCTGGGCATCCGGGCGGTGGAGTTCGATTCCCGAGACCGCGCCAGGCCCACCAACGATGCCTTGCGGGTCCTGTCGTCGCACGTGAGCCGGCGGAGGCAGGAGCTGGGGGACGACGCACTCCGATCCCTTCTACAGCGGCGCCCGGTGGCCAGCGAGCTGGACATCCGGGGACCGGTAGCCGTGAGCTACCGTGGCCAGGTGGTGGGCCGGGGGGCCGACACCGCCCAGGGCCTCAAGTCCGAGATCCCGAAGGCTCGAGCCCGCGATCTGCTGCGGGTGCTGGATGGGGCCGGCGGCTAGGCGGACGCCGTCACCGGACGGACGCCCGCTCCCGGAGCCATCCGGCGAACGTGGCGTCGGCGGGGGCGAGCGGCATGGCGCGCATCTCCTCCGCGGAGAACCAGCCCACCTCCTCGTGCTCCACGGCCACCGGATCGCCCTCGGCCCGTGCTTCCACGAAGTCGATGACGAAGGGCGACGATCCGTCGGCGAAGGACCGGAGCACGTCCCCGATCCCGGTCACGCGGAGCTCCAACTCCTCCGCCAGCTCCCGACGCGCCGCGGCGAGGAGCGACTCACCGGGCGCGAGCTTGCCACCCGGGAACTCCCACAAGCCACCGTGTCGCTTCTCGGCGGGCCTGAGCCCGAGGAGGTAACGCCCTTCGCGTCGAAGCACCGCCGCCACCACGCGGACGGTGGGCTCGGAGGGGGTGGCCGTGTCGCTCAAGCGTCCGCCCGCCGATGGCGTGACGCGGAGCGCCGGGGACTTACCCTGGGGGTGGGCCTGGGTACGGTCGGGTGCATGGCGCCTCCGGGGGGCGTGCGTCGGATGGGTCGGAGGACTATAGAGTAATAGGCGATGGACCTGGCGGGATGTCCGAGCCCGCCCCTCACGGAGACAGCATGGACAAT
Organism: uncultured Gemmatimonadaceae bacterium; assembly: GCA_964350235.1. Taxonomy (GTDB): domain Bacteria; phylum Gemmatimonadota; class Gemmatimonadetes; order Longimicrobiales; family Gaopeijiaceae; genus JAWLHJ01. Next base: position 5,613 of record CAYGKI010000140.1, read on the forward strand.
CAGGACGATGTGACGCGCCGAACCTTTCTCGTCCGGTCGGCAGTGGCGCTGGCCGCCACGCAGCTCGGCGCGGTTGGCTGGCCACGGCTCGCGGGCGCGCAGGAGCGCTACCCCGTGGTGGCCCAGGAGGCATGGGGGCGGCTTCTGAGGGTCGCCGAGGGCGTCTGGGCCCTCGAGTCGTTCCCTCTGGTCGATCGGACCACGCTCTGCAACGGAGGGATCATCGCCGGGCGGGCCGGAGTGGTGTGCGTGGAGGCCTTCGGGTCCGACGACGGGGCCCGATGGATGGCGGAGCAAGCGGAGCGGCTCACAGGCCGCCGGCCCACGCACGTCGCGCTGACGCACCATCACGGGGACCACGTGAACGGCTTGAGGGGCGCTGCCGAGACTCCGGACGTGGAGGTGCTGGCCACCGCCACCACGTTGGAGCGGGTGCCAGGACGCCCCGGAGATCCGGATGGGGCCGCCGCGGCCCGGTTCAGGACCATCGGGGAGGGGCGTCCCACGGAGCTGGATCTGGGGGACCGCTCGGTCCTATTGGTGCCTCGCAGGGGGCACACGGCGTCCGACCTCACTGTGGAGGTGATGGACGCCGGGGTGGTGTTCGCCGGCGACCTGGTCTGGAACGGCATGTTCCCCAACTACGTGGACGCCCAGCCGGGCAGGCTCTCCCAGACGGTCCGGGTGCTCCGGGCACGCGGCGCGGACGTCTGGGTGAGCGGCCACGGCGCGCTGGCCCACGCGGAAGACATGGACCTGTACGTCCAGGTGCTGGACGGCGTGGAAGCAGGGGCCCGGGAGGCATTGGAGCGAGGCTGGTCGGCGGAGGAGGCGGGGGAGCGGTTCGTGCTTCCGGCCGCGGCGGCGGATTGGACGCTCTTCAATCCGGGCTACTTCGCCCGGGCGTTGGGTTCC
>CAYGKI010000140.1:6537-8222 GCA_964350235.1 uncultured Gemmatimonadaceae bacterium
TGTCCGGGAGATTGTCGGCCCATTTTTTTGCGAGGTGGGTGACAAATTTGTCGTCTCTGTGGTGGTGACCTACATATTTGTAGGATCATTGTGACGGGGAGCGTCCTCTCGCTTTCGCATGCCGCCTCCGCTCATCTCGCACGCGCCATCTGGAGCCGATTTTGGACCGACGGGACGTCCGCAAGCTGTCCACCCTCCTCGATGTCAGTCAGACCCTCGGGTCGACGCTGGATCTCCGCACCGCCCTCGTGAGGGTTCTGGAGATCCTCGAGGAACACCACGGGACGGTGGCTGGTGCCGTCACCCTGTTCGACCGGGATTCCGGCGAGCTGGAGATCGAGGCGGCCACGGGGATCACGTGGCAGGTGCGACGAAAGGCGTCGTACAAGCTCGGTGAGGGGGTCACAGGGCGGGTGGTCCAGACGGGGCGCCCGGTCACCGTGCCCCGCGTGAGTCAGGAGCCGCTCTTCCTGGACAGGACGGGCGTGTGGAGGGAAGGGGGGCGGGACGAGCTGAGCTTCGTGTGCGTGCCCATCACGGTGGACGGCCGCACCGAAGGCGCCCTCGGTGTCACCCTACCCTTCGATGCCTCCCGGGCTTTCGACCGCGAAGCCGAGTTCCTGGGGGTGGTGGCGTCGATGATCGGGCAGTCGGTGCGCGTGCACGGCCTGGTGGAGGCGGAGCGCAAGCGCCTGAGGGACGAGAACAGTCAGCTGCGCCAGGAGCTCAAGGAGCGTTACGAGTTCCGGAACATCATCGGCAACAGCCGGGAGATGCGGCAGGTCTACGAGGAGGTTGCCCAGGTGGCGGCCAGCCCCACCACCGTGATGATCCGCGGGGAGTCGGGGACCGGGAAGGAGATGATCGCCCAGGCCATCCACTACAACTCGCCCCGATCCGAACAGCCGTTCGTGAAAGTGAACTGCGGGGCGCTCCCGGACAGCCTCATCGAGTCGGAGCTGTTCGGGTACGAGCCCGGGGCGTTCACCGACGCCCGGGCCCGCAAGAAGGGGCGGTTCGAGCTCGCGGACGGTGGGACGCTCTTCCTGGACGAGGTGGGAGAGCTCTCGCATTCCACCCAGGTCAAGCTCCTCCGGGTGCTCCAGGAGAAGGAGTTCGAGCGCCTGGGCGGGGTGACCACCATACAGGTGGACGTACGGGTCATCGCGGCGACCAACCGTGACCTCGAGGTCGCCATGCGTGACGGGGTGTTCCGGGAGGATCTCTACTACCGGCTGAACGTCTTCAGCATCTACATGCCCGCGCTCCGCGACCGGAAGCCGGACATCCTCCTTCTCGCGGACCACTTCGTGGAGAAGTACGCCACGAAGCTGGGGAAGCGGGTGCGGCGGATCTCCACGCCGGCCATCGACATGCTCATGAGCCACCACTGGCCCGGGAACGTGCGGGAGTTGGAGAACTGCATCGAGCGGGCCGTGTTGATCTGCAACGGCGGTGTCATCCATGGGCACGATCTTCCCGCCACGCTCCAGACGGCCCAGGTCTCCGGTACCCTTCCGGGTGCGTCGCTTGAGGCCGCCGTGGGCAACTACGAGAAGAATCTCATCGCCGATGCCTTGAAGACGACCAGGGGGAATCAGGCTGAGGCCGCCCGCCTCCTCGACACCACCCCCAGAGTCATCGGCTACAAGGCGAGGAAGCACGGCATCGATCCCACCCGCTAC
>CAYGKI010000141.1:0-1746 GCA_964350235.1 uncultured Gemmatimonadaceae bacterium
TGACCTTCGCGCTCACCCTGTCCCTGATGCTGTGGATGAGTCCTCGGCTCACCATGTACGCGGTGCTTCCCCTCCTGGCGCTCCCCCCCATCATGATCCGGTTCGGACGGGTCATCCACGAGCGATTCCAGCGCATCCAGGAGCAGTTCTCCTCCCTGTCCACCTTCGTGCAGGAGAACCTGACGGGGGTACGCATCGTCCGGGCGTACGGCCAGGAAGCCGACCAGGCCCGGCGCTGCGACGCAGTCAACGAGGACTACCGGTCGCGCAACATGAGGCTGGTGATCTCCACCGGCGCGTTTCGCCCTCTGCTCATGCTCCTGGCCGGCACCTCCATGGTGGTGGTGACCTGGCTGGGCGGGCTGGAGGTCATCGCCGGGCGCATCACCGTCGGCGACTTCGTGGCGTTCACGTTCTATCTCACCCTTCTCGTCTGGCCGATGATCGCGCTGGGCTGGGTGGTGAACCTGTATCAGCGCGGCGCGGCCTCCATGGGGCGCATCAACAAGATCCTCCGCACCGAGCCCCGTGTGTCCGCGCCGTCGGACCCCGTGATTCTGGACGCGCCGTCGGGAGCGTTGAGGTTCGAAGGAGTCTCCTTCGCCTATCCGGGGACGTCCCGGACTGTCCTGGAAGACATCGACTTCACCGCGCCCGCAGGCGCCACCGTCGCCATCGTCGGCCCCACGGGCTCGGGCAAAAGCACGTTGGTGTCGTTGATCCCCCGACTCTACGACCCCACCGAGGGGCGCATCCTCCTGGACGGCGTCCCCCTCCCTCGCCTGGACCCCGGGGAGCTTCGCGCACTCATCGGCATGGTTCCGCAGGACGCCTTCCTCTTCTCGGACACCATCGCCACCAATATCGGCCTGGGCCGGCTGGCCGCGGACGCGCCCGACGCCGACGGAGCCATCGAGGCCGCCGCGCGCGTGGCCCAGCTCGACGAGCAGGTCCGGGGGTTCCCTTCGGGGTACCAGACCATGCTCGGAGAGCGCGGCATCAATCTGTCCGGCGGCCAGAAGCAGCGGGCGGCCCTGGCCCGGGCGCTGGCGCGTGACCCTCGGATCCTGGTGCTGGACGACGCCCTGAGCGCCGTCGACACCCATACGGAAGCCAAGATCCTGGCGGACCTCCGTTCGGTGACCGAGACCCGCACCACGTTCATCATCAGCCACCGGGTCTCGGCGGTGATGCACGCCGACCTGATTCTCGTCCTCGAAGACGGTAGGATCGTCCAGCGCGGCAGGCACGCCGATCTCATCGCGGAGGACGGGACCTACGCCCGGCTCCTCCGTCGGCAGCTCCTCGAGGAGGACCTGGAATCCGAGGACCTGGCCGGGGCGGCGCCGTAGCGGGTACCGCCCCGGGCGGTGATCGGATCCGTTCCGGTCAGATCCGGTCCAGGATGAAGGCCGGTGTGAAACGGGTGAGGTAACCGCTCAGCACCGTGAACTGCCCGGTGAGCAGCAGCACGCCCAGGATCACCAGGAGCACGCCGGAGCCCTTCTCCACCACGGGAATCCAACGACGGAAGCGCTTGAAGGTCTGGAGGAACTGGTCCAGGGCCACCGAGGAGAGGAGGAACGGCACGGCCAGGCCGGCGGAGTAGACGCTCAGGAGCCCGACCCCGGACCACATGGTCTCCTGCGTGAAGCCGTAGGTGAGGATGGCCCCCAGGATGGGGCCGATGCAGGGCGTCCATCCGGCGCCGAACGCCATGCCCACGCCCAGCGTGCCCAGGTACCC
>CAYGKI010000141.1:1756-8161 GCA_964350235.1 uncultured Gemmatimonadaceae bacterium
GCGCGATACGGAAGACCCCCGCCATATGGAGGCCCAACAGGATGATGATGACGCCTCCCACACGGGTCAGCCACACCTCGTACTGCCGGAAGAACTGGCCGAGAAAGGACGCCGAGGCACCCAGGAGCACGAACACCGCGCTGAATCCCAGGACGAACAGCAGCGAGTGCACGAACGTGGCCCGGCGGTTCACGCCCGCCTGAAGGTCCTCCAGGCTCATCCCCGTGACGAAGGTGAGGTAGCTGGGAACCAACGGGAGCACGCACGGCGACAGGAAGGACAACACGCCCGCCGTGAACGCGATGGCGACGCCGACTTCGACTTCGTTCACGATGCTGACTCCTCATGGATGGAATCCAGAAGGGATTGCCTGGCCCTCTGCTCCTCGTGCCGCGCCCTCCTGGCCTGGATGAACGCGCGGATGCCCGTGGTGATGCCGAACCAGCCGAGCACGGCGGCGATGACCCACCCCACCACCGTGGGTGCCAACGCCGCCAGCACCGCCAGCACCAGGATCGCCACCGACACCGACCCCAGCACCGTCCGGTCCTCCCTGCCCAGGGTACGGTCGCCCGCGAGGGCGTCGCCCAGGACGAACCCCGCCCTCACCACCGAAGCCAAGGACAGCCGACCTGGCGCGTGTCCCAATGCCTTCAGCTGCTGCTCCAACCGCTCCGGAAGGGAGCCCGTGGGCTCGATGGACTCCTGCCGGGGCTCGCCCTTCGCCAGGGAAGGAGCCATCGGCGGCCGGACCCGGCCCGGCAGCACGATCTCCACCGACGAAGCCAGGTCCGCCAGGAACAGGCCTTCGAGCTGACTGGCAAGCCCACGATCGAGAACGCCTACGTCCAGCTCCCAGTTCCCCATGAGGCTCGCCCCGTTCAGATTGCTCGATCCCACGCGGCTCCAGACCCCGTCCACCACCGAGGTCTTGGCGTGGATCATGGGGCCCTGCCACTCGAAGAGCCGGACGCCCTTCTCCAGGAGTCCGCGGTACCCGCCCCGCGAGAGGCTGGCGACCCACGGCCAGTTGTTGTGGGCCGGAACCAGGATCCGCACGTCGACGCCGTCCTGAGCCGCGCCACCGAGCGCCTCGGAGACCGCGCGCGGCGCCACGAAGTAGGCGTCGGTGATCCAGATGCGCCGCCGGGCACGCACCGCCGCGTAGTGTAGCGTGCGGTAGACCCGGGCCCGACCCGGCTCGCCTTCGATGAGCCACACCGGCATCTCGCCATCGCCGGAGTCCGGCTCCGGGAGCGTTCTCGCCAGGTGGAGCGGGTCCTCCAGCTCCGACCAGTGACGCTCGAAGACCACGGCCGCCTCCCGGGCGGCGGGTCCTCTGATCTCCAGCCCCGTGTCCCGCCACGGCGCCGCCCGCTCGCTCCCCGCCCACTCGATCCCGATGCAGAACCCTCCGACGAACGCCACTTCGCCGTCCACGCATACGAGCTTGCGGTGGTCCCGCTGGAGCACGCCGAAGGGATCTCCGAGCCCGATGGAGGGACGGTTGAACGGACGGACCCGGACCCCGGCGTCAAGCAGCGGGCGCCAGAAGGACCTGGGCGTCGCCCAACAGCCCAGCCAGTCGTACACCACGCAGACGGTGACCCCGTCCCGGGCCTTCGCCACGAGCGCGTCCCGGAACTGGCGGCCCACCTCGTCGTCGCGGATGACGTAGTTCTCGAAGTAGACGAATCGCCTCGCGGCGGCGATGGCCTCGAGCCACGACGCGAACGTGCTCGATCCCTCGAACTGGACCTGGAGCCGGTTCCCGGTGATGGTACGGGCCCCGGTCGTCCGCTCGATCTCGTCAGCGTCGAATCGCGGGAGATCCGGCGCCTCCAGGAGTGGCAGGCGCTCCGCTCCCGGCAGGGCCCTCGGCGGGTCGCGGTGCGAGCTCACGGGAAGCGCGAGCTCCCTTCAGCCCGCTTCCCCGTGGCCCGCCAGCTCGTCCTGAAACCGGTAGGAGAGAAGCTTGTAGACGAGCTTCGCCACGAGGAAGTCCGGAGCGTGATGCCCCGGTATGGGCGCATGTTCGACGACGTCGGCGGCCACCACCTCGCGCTCCCGGAACACGCGTCGGAGGAAGCGCAGGGTCCTGTACCAGTCACCGCCCCCGGGCTCGGGGGTTCCGGTGGACGGCACCAGCGAAGGATCGAAATAGTCGACGTCGAACGTGAGGTAGACCTTGGGGCCGAGGGCGTCCATGGCCCGGTCCATCCAGTCGTCGTTCTCCCACATCTCGTCGGCCCAGACGATGGTCGACGCCGCCGAGCGCTCGGAAAGGTCCCGTTCTTCCGAGCTCACGGCCCGGATGCCGACACCCACCACGTCCACGGTGTCCAGGACGCGCGCCATCACGGCGGCGTGGGAATGGGGCGTCCCCTCGTAGCTGGTGCGCAGGTCTCCGTGCGCGTCCATCTGCAGCACCGTCAGTCGCTCGGTGTGCCGCTCGGCCTGAGCCAGCACGGCGGGGCCCGTCACGGAATGCTCACCGCCCAGCATGAGCAGGAAGCGTTCTCCCGCGGCACGGGCCACGGCGGCGTAGGCCCGACGCAGCTCGTCCATGGCCTGCTCCGCGCCGGCCCGGGTGAGCTCCAGCTGCGGGAGGGTGTGGACCCCGTACGCCAGGGCCGCATCACGGCCGAGCTCCTGGTCGTAGAGCTCCACGTACCGGGACGCCTCGACGATGGCGCGCGGTCCGTTCCGGGTGCCTCCGCTGTAGGACGTGGTGGACTCGTAGGGAACGGGCAGCAGCACAGCCCGTGCCCCCTCGAACGACGCGAGGCTGCCGTCCAGGCCGAGGAAGTTGTGGGGCGCCTCCCAGGGGAGGTCTCGCAGGGCGTCGATCAAGCGGTCTCGATGGGGCAGGTGAGGCCGTCGCTGGGCAGCTCGACCCCGGCCTCGCGACATTCCTGGCAGAGGCCGTAGATCTCGAGGCGGTGGCGGACCGGAGTGAATCCATGCTCCCGCTTCACCCGGCTCTCCACGGCGAACATCTCGTTGCTCTCGAATTCCGTGACCTTGGCGCACTCGAGGCAGATGAGGTGCTCGTGGACCGGGTGGCGAGAGAGCCGATGCTCGTAGCGCTTGAAGCCCTCACCGAAGTCGTGCTCTTCCACCAACCGGCTGCGGACGAGCAGGTCGAGGGTCCGGTAGATGGTGGCCTTGCCGATGCGCTCTCCCCGGTCCCGGATCTCCCGCTCGATGTCGTCCACCGAGAGGTGCGCGTCGGACCCGAACACCACGTCGGCGACCACTTCCCTCTGCTGCGTGACCGGCAACCCCTGATCGCGCAGGTAGCGCCCGAAGAGCCGGGTGAACGGATCCCCCACCGTGGATGTGCTCACGATTCCATCGCCCCCAAGAACGCGGTGTCGAACTCCTCGAGAAGCTCCTCGAAACGCGCCGGGTCGCCGTCGATCTCCACTTCGCGAGGCTCGCCGAGCTCATCGCCGCTCCTACGCACGACCCCTTCGATGACTCCGGGGAACCGGTCGGGTGGCGCGTCGCCCTCTCGGGTGAGCGACGGGGTGACGGTCACGCCTTTCCCCGTGTGCTCCGCGACATAAGCCACCGTGACCATGCATCGCCGGTCCTCGGCGTCGTCCAGAAAGGTACTAACAGCCACCAGTCCCTGTTCCCGGCGGCCCTTCCGGACGGGAGGGAAGATCCACAGCCGATCCACGCTGGGGACGCCGAGCTGGTCCCGAACCCTTATGAGCACCCTGGGGATGGCCTCCGGCACACCCGGATCCGAAGCGGCATCTCCCTGGGGTGGCCGTGGAAGGTTCAATGGGCGCCCCCGTGCACGGCGGCCGCCACGACGTCGCGGGTCACGGCGAGAACCTCCTCCTTGGCGCGCTCCATGGGTCCCGGCAACATGGCCCCCGAAGCCTTCACGTGCCCGCCACCTTCCCACCGGCGCGCCAGCGCGTTCACGTCCACCTCTCCGCTCGACCGGAAGGACACCTTGATGTCTCCGGTGGAGGTGCCACGGAACAGGAGCGCCACCTTCGTCCCCACCACGGTGCGGGGCACGTCCACCATCCCCTCCAGATCCTCGGGCGTGGCGCCCACCCGGTCGTACGCCTCCGTGGGCACGACCATCCAGGAGATCCCCGCCTCCACGTCCTGCTCGAGGGTGTCCAGCGCCTCGCGGAGCAGCTCGAACCTGCGCAGCGGCGCGGAGCCGTAGATGCGCTCGTAGGTGGTCTCCGGATTCACGCCACGACCGATCAGGTCGGCGGCGATGAGATGGCTGGCGGGCGTGGCGTTGGTGAAGCGGAACCCGCCGGTATCCGTGAGAATGGCCACGTAGATCCCCAGGGCCACGTGCTCCGTCCAAGGCCCCTTGGCCGCACTGATGAGGTCGTAGACCAGCTCGCCGGTGGCGCACGCCGTGTCGTCCCGGAGCGAGATCCCACCGATGGCGTGGTCCCCCGTCGGGTGGTGATCCACCACCAACGTCGGCAGATCGCGGACCAGGTCCCGGACCCTCCCGATCCTCGGGATCTCGCCCGTGTCCAGGACGACGGCCAAGTCGGCGGAGCCGCAAAGGTCCCGAGCGCGGGAGGAGCCTGCGTGGACGACCCAATCGTCGGATTCCACCAGGAACCGGAAGTTGTCCGGAAACGGGGTGGGATTGATGATCCACGCCTCGGTTCCGTTGGCGCGGAGCCACGACGCGAGTGCGCCCTCGCAACCGGCACCGTCTCCGTCGGCGTTGAGGTGGGTCGTCAGGACGGCGCGGCGGGCCGCCAGCAGGGCGTTCCTCGCCTCCATCACCGCGGGCACCCTGCTGGAGGGCGTCCGGTAGCTCACTCCGACTCCTGCATCAGAAGGAATGTTCAGGCCGGAAGACGGCCCCATGAGGGCGGAAGATACCGAGAATCGGCGGTGCCACGCTATGGCTCGGCCGGTGCGGGCAGGGGAGACACCACCGCGCCGGGGCACGGCGAGCGCCGCTCAGGCGCCGGGAAGCTTCTTCCGCACCTTGGCCCAGGTCGAGGCCAGGTGCACCAACCGGGAAGCCTCGGTCCCCTCCAGTCGCGCGTGCGCGAGAGCGGCCCTGAACGCGTCGGGACGGTTGGGGTGGAGCGGGAGCTCCACGAACGCGTTACCGATCTCTCCAACCGTGTGTGCATCGGAGCCGGCGCCCCTAAGCTTGCCGTGACGGCTCGCCAGCTGCTCGGCGCGGGGGTTCGCGGTGGGATGGTGGAGCCTGGCGTTGAAGACCTCCACGACATCGCAGAGCGGTGCCAGGACGTCCGCCATTCGGCCCCCTCCTCCCTTCCCGCCGGCATAGGGGTGCGGGAGGTACGGAACGCCACCCTGCTCCCGGATCCACGCGATGGTCTTCTCCGCCGGCGTTCCCTTGGGGATCTCCTGGCTGAGGTACAAGCCGATGACGTCGATCCCCTCCGCCGTCTTCACCTCCTCCCCGGGCACGATGGCGTCGGGATGTCGCTCCGCCATGCGGAGGGCAAGGCCCAGGCGGTTGTGATCCGTGATGGCGATCCGTCCGTAGCCGAGCGACCGGGCGCGACGGAGAATGGCTTCGGGGTCCGACAGGCAGTCCCAGGACGCTTCGGTGTGAAGGTGGAGATCCATGCGCAGCGGCGGCTCTGAACGCATCCGCAGCTCCTGCAGGACCTCCAGCGCACGACCGGCCAACGCGTCCCGGGTGCCCGCGTTGTCGATGACCATGTCCGCCAGGGCACGCTTCTCCTCGGAGGGCATCTGGGCGGCCATCATGCTTCGTGCCTCACCCTCGTCCAAACCCCGATCCTCCACCAGCCGCCGCAGGCGCTCGGCCTCCGGCGCGTCCACCAGCACGGTGACGTCGAAGGAGTCCCGCATGCCGGTCTCGAACAGGAGGGGGATCTCCGACACGGCCAGAGGGTCGCCGGCGGCGACCCGAGCCTGGAACCAGGCGTCCCTGAGGGCCCTCACCACGGGATGCACGATGGCCTCGAGGCGCCTCCGGGCCTCGTCGTCGCGGAAGACCCGCGCCCGAAGCGCCGCTCGGTCGAGCGAGCCGTCCGGAGCGAGCACGCCCTCCCCGAACGACGCGCGCACGGCGTCGAGCCCCGGCGATCCCGGAGCAACGGCCTCGCGCGCGAAGTCGTCGGCGCTGGCCACGGGCACCCCCTCGGCGGCCCAGAGCTCGGCGACGCTGGACTTCCCCGACGCGATGCTCCCCGTCAGCGCGACGTTCAGGGTCATCCCTCGTCTCCCGCGGGCCGCACGGCGCGACCGTTGCGGCGCACGCGCCACACCATCCAGAGGGCGAGCCCCGCAAGCACGAACGCGCCGGCCCCGCCCACCCCCCCCCCCCGGGCGCCGGCCCCCCCGCCCTCTCCACCCAGCCAGCCGATCCCCGCGCATATGGCCACCCATCCC
>CAYGKI010000142.1:0-8141 GCA_964350235.1 uncultured Gemmatimonadaceae bacterium
CACGGAACCGGATCCCATGGCCTGTCGGAGTGGGCAGCCGGGCCATAAGCTGCTCGCCGCGCCACACGCTCCGGCGGCAAGCCGGACCCGAGCCCGAGGATCGCCTGGATGGTCACCGACCAACGCGGAGCCTTTTCCGGAGCCGTGCATCTCATCGCCGCGCCCGCCGTCTTCCTCACGCTGCTTCTCGTGCCGCTGGGGGGCGTCCCGCTGGAGGCTCGAGGAGCGCTGGGCCTCATGGTCTGGATGGCGTGGTGGTGGATCACCCGACCGGTGCATCTGGCGGTGACCGGCCTTCTGCCCCTGCCCGTGGCCGCCGTCTTCGGCCTGGCGCCCATGGATCGAGTGGCCACGTCGTACGCCCAGGAGACCATCCTGCTCCTTCTCGGCGCCAACATCCTCACCAGCGTCTGGGTGCGGTGGGGCCTGGACCGGCGTGTGGGGCTCGCCTCGCTCCTCGGCGTGGGGACCAGCGCCACCCGCCAGATCCTGGTCTGGTTCCTTGTGGCGGCCGGGCTTTCCATGATCCTTCCCAACACCATCGTGGCGGCCACGCTCGTCCCCATCGTGGTGGCCATGCTCCGATCCGTCGGCATCGAGGACCTATGGGAGAGCCGCATCGGCACCATCCTGGTCCTGGCCGTGGCCTGGGGCACCAGCGCCGGCGGGGCGGCCACGCCCATCGGCGGCGCGCCCAACCTCCTGGCGGTGGGATTCATCGAGGAACAGGTCACCGGTCGCGAGTTCCTGTTTCTCACCTGGGTGACGCGCATGGCCCCCCTCACCCTCATCATCGTCCTCCTCATGGCGCTGTTCCTCCGCTACGCCATGCGCCCGGACGTGAAAGAGCTTCCTGGCTCGAGAAGCTACTTCCGAGACGCCCTGGACGAGCTGGGGCCCATGAAGGCCCAGGAGCGATGGGGCCTCCTCCTGTTCGGCGTGGCGGCGACGCTCGCCTTCGCGCGTCCGCTCTATGCTGCCTGGGTGCCCGGACTCACGCCGGCGTTCGCGTTCGTCGCCCTGGCCGTGGCGAGCTTCGTGGTGCGCACGAGGGAAGGGCCTCTCATCGATTGGCCCTTCGCACAGGCGCACATGTACTGGGGGCTCTTCTATCTCTTCGCCGGAGGCATCGCGCTGGGCCGGATCCTGGACGACTCGGGGGCCGCAGCGACGCTGGCCGGGCTCCTGGTGCCCTACGCCGGACAGGGAGGGTTCCTCGCGGTGGCGGTCTTCGCGACGTTGGCCATGGTCCTGACCCAGATCACCAGCAATACCGCCGCCGTCGCCATCGTGGTGCCCGTCACCATCGGCACGTTCGAGTCCCTGGGCGTGAACCCGCTCCCCTTCGTCTACATCGTCTCCGCGGTGGGGAACTGCGGCTTCATCCTGCCGTCGTCCGCCGGGGGACCGGCCGTGGCCGCGGGCTACGGAATCAACCTCCGGACCATGGCCGTTATGGGACTCATGGCTTCCCTGATGCTGTTGGTGGCCCTCGTGTTGGCGGGCTTCGCCCTGGCCACCGTCTGGCCGGCCTTCGGAGCCGCCTGAGGCCGCCCTCATCATCTTATTGACTGGGATGGCTGGCCGAGCGTATTCTGCGGCCTACCGGGTGTGTGCGCATGACGGTGCGCGTTGCTAAAGGATGTCTCTGGAATCAACCGTTTGAAGGAGGCCACCCGGCCCAACCTCGACGCCGTTGGAGGGAGCAGCACCGGCCCTCCACGCAGACACATCCGGTGACCCACCCTCTTTCTTGGAGGCTTCCTATGAAGTCACCGCTGTGTGCTGCAGCCCGTAAGACGGGCTTGGCACGGTCCGCGGGTAGCTGGCAGGGCTGGCTACTCGGAGCGATGGCCATGGCGCTGCTCGCGTTCGCGCCCCCCGTCGCCGCCCAGACCGGCCAGATCACCGGCACCGTCGCCGACGCCCAGTCCGGGGCACCCATCGGCGAGGTGCAGGTCTACCTCGTAGGCGAGACGCTCGGCGCGCTGAGCCGGGCCGACGGCCGTTTCCTCATCGTGAACGTTCCGGCGGGCTCGTACGAGCTCCGGGCGGAGCGGATCGGTTACGCCGCCACGAACCAGACGGTGCAGGTCACCGCTGGCGGTACCACCACCGTGGAGTTCCGCCTGGGCTCACAAGCCCTGGGCCTCGACGAGATCGTGGTCACCGGTACCGCGGGCGCCGCGCGCCGGCGTGAGATCGGGAACTCCATCACCCAGCTGAACGTGACGGACATCCCGGATCGTCCGACCCAGGTCACCGACCTCCTGCAGGGCTCGGCGCCCGGCGTGGAGATCACCGGTGGCTCGGGTGAGGCGGGTCAGGGCAAGGTCATCCGACTCCGCGGCAACTCGTCGGTCTCCATGACCAACCAGCCCATCATCTACATCGATGGCGTGCGCATGCGGAGCCAGCCGCTCCCCATCGTGAACAGCCTGGACACCGGCAGCGGCCGTGGCGGCCGGGTGTCGGCGAGCCCGCTGGACAACATCAACCCCAACGACATCGATCGCATCGAGGTCATCAAGGGTTCGGCGGCGACCACGCTGTTCGGTACCGAGGCCTCCGCCGGCGTCATCCAGGTCTTCACCAAGCGCGGCTCCTCCGGCGCTCCGGTGTGGACCGCCGAGGTGCAGCAGGGGACCGGGTGGACCAAGTCGTTCGGCATGAATGGCGTGGACTACCTGAACATGGAGCACTTCATGCGCGACCCCTGGTGGGGTGGTGGCTATGAGGGCGGCGAGCTGTCCCAGGACTGCATCAACGCGAGCACGCCTGACGATGCCCAGGCCGGCGACGTGACGTTCCAGAACGAGCGTTGGGAGAGCGCCAACAGCAGCGCCGACGGCGCCTGCTCCTTCCCCGGGGCGGTCTGGCTGCAGAGCTACGACCTGTCCGTGCGGGGCGGTGGCGAGAACCTCCAGTACTTCCTGTCCGGTGGCTACGAGAACAACCAGCTCGTCATGCCGCAGGACTCGCTGGAGCGGTACAGCTTCCGGGGCAACTTCACCATGAGCCCCATCGAGAACCTCCAGGTGCAGTGGAACACCGGGTGGTCCTGGCAGTGGAACAAGAACACCTCCACGGCCAACAACGCACAGGGCGTGACCCTCAACGCGTTCCGCGCCGAGCGGAACTACGCCGGCTCGGCCGATCCGCGGCGGTTCGCCAGCGTGCTCGACTATGACGCGCAGCAGCAGATCGAGCGTCTCTCCACGGGCATCACGCTGACGTACACGCCGTTGGCGGACCTTACGAACCGCTTCACGGTCGGGTACGACTTCACGCAGCAGGAAGGCCGGAACCTGCGGCCGTTCGGTTTCGAGCAGTACCCGGAGGGGTCGCTCACCAGCGACACCTGGCAGAACCGCATCCTGACGTTCGACTACGTGGGGACCTACTCCTTCCCGTTGACCGACATTATCCGCTCCAACTTCTCGTGGGGCGGTCAGGCCGTCGGTGACGAGCAGCGCCGCGTCCAGGCGTACGGTGAGAACTTCCCCGGCGCCGCGGAGCCCACCATCAGCTCGGCTTCGCTGACGTTCGCTCAGGAGTCCCGCGAGAAGGTCTGGAACGCGGGCTTCTTCTTCCAGAACGTCTTCGACATCGACAACAAGTACTTCATCACCGCCGGCGTGCGCGTGGACGGCAACAGCGCCTTCGGCTCCGGCTTCGGCCTCCAGACGTACCCCAAGGTCAGCGGCTCGTGGGTGTTGAGCGACGAGTCCTTCTGGCCGGAGGCGGGCGGCTCGGTGAAGCTGCGCGCGGCGTACGGCCAGTCCGGGCGTGCCCCGGGGGCCTTCGACGCCGTCCGGACGTGGAACGCTTCGGGCTTCGCTCAGGAGCCGGCCTTCACGCCGGACAACCTGGGTAACCCGGATCTCGGCCCCGAAGTGACGGCCGAGTGGGAAGTCGGGTTCGACGGTGCGTGGCTCGACAACCGCGTGGACGTGATCTTCACGTACTACAACCAGAAGACCACCGACGCCCTCATGAACGTGGCGCCGATTCCGTCCAACGGCTTCACGAACACGCAGCTGCGCAACGTCGGTACCCTGGGCAACACCGGTATCGAGCTCCAGGTCAACGCCGCGGTCATCGAGACGGCGGACTGGGGTGTCGACCTGGGCGTGGGCGTGACCACGAACAACTCCAAGGTCATCAGCCTCTGCCGGGACGAGAACGACGCCTCGACGTGCATTCCCGAGTTCAACGCTCTCGGCGGCCGGATCATCGAGGGTCAGCCCATCCCGGTGAACTACGACCGTCGGGTCGCCGACCCGAACAGCTCGGGCCCGTCGTGCTGCGGCCTCACCAGCGGGATCTACGAGAACGACGGCGACCAGGTGGTCATCGGGCCGCAGCTGCCCACCCACACGGTGACGCCGAGCCTGAGCATCCGGATGCCCGCGGGCATCAGCCTGACGGCGCGCGGTGAGTACCGCGGCGGCAACATGATGGAGGTGAACCCCATCTCCATCAGCCGTTCGGTGCGTTCGCCGCTGTGCTTCCCGTACTACACGGATCCGGCGAACTCCATCGACCTCCAGGCCGGAATTCCGAACCTCTGGGTGGAGCGCTGCACGCCGTCCGGTGGTCGTGACTACTGGTTCGACGCGGATTACTTCAAGCTGCGCAGCGTGAGCGCTTCCATCCCGGTGGACTTCGCGTTCCCGGACCGGATCTCCAGCGCCATGCTGACCCTCGCGCTGAACAACGCGTGGGATTGGTACCGGGAAGTGCCTTGGTACGACACCGAGATCACGGGGAACGGGAGCACCACCACCGGTCTCAGTGAGGAGATCGGCGGCGCGACCGAGCGTCTGCCCGCCCCCGCAACCTTCCGGATCTCGCTCCGGGTCACGTTCTGAGGAGATCCATGACCATGCGACTCAAGAACAAGTTTCGCGCCGCGGCCATGGGCGTCGTCTGTACGACGACGCTGCTCGCCGGGTGTGAGGTGACGAACCCCGGCCCCATCCAGGACGAGTTCCTGGCGGAGCCGGCCTCCCAGCAGGGGCTCATCAACGGAGCGATCCGGCGGATGAACGAGCTCCTGGGTGACGGGAGCTACACGCTGGCCCTGGTCTCCCGGGAGATCTTCCCGGGTGGCCAGACCGGCGCCGCCGGTCACGACGTGATCGTGCAGGGCGGGGAGATGCTCGAGGGCAGCTTCGGCGGGTACTTCAACGACGCCGTTCAGGCACGCTTCATCTCGGAGACCGCCATCAAGCGGTTTACCGAGGTGGGTGCGCCGTCGAGCATGCTGTACCAGGCGCACCTGTGGGCCGGATGGGCCTATCGGTACATGGGTGACTGGTGGTGCGACGCGGTGGTCGGCAGCACCGATCCCGACGACGAGACGCCCGGCACGTTCGAGTCGGGGACGGACACGTACTACGAGCGTGCCGTGACCAACTTCACCGCGGCTCTGGGTCTCGCGTCCACGGACGCGGAGCGGTTCGCCGCGCGGGCGGGTCGGGCGCAGGCCTACATGGGCCTCGGGGATTGGGGGAACGCGTCTACCGACGCGGCTGCCGTCACCGACACGGAGTTCGAGTTCCTCATGAACTTCGACGCCCAGGAGCAGGCGACGTACAACTCCATCCAGTGGGCCAACGCGCGCACGCCGTACGCCGCGTACTCCATGGAGAACACCTGGGCGAAGGATTGGTACGACAGCACCGGGGATCCCCGCGTGGAGTGGTACGAGGATCCCACGTTCCCGTTCGCCAACGCGAGCCTGGCGGGTGGTTACGGCCAGGTGGCCTGGAAGAATCAGGCGAAGTACAACAACCGCGACGACGACATGCGGATGGCCAGCTACTGGGAGATGCGCCTCATCATGGCCGAGGCCATCCTCCAGCAGAACGAGGCGAACTATGCCAACGCCATCCCGCTCATCAACGAGGTGCGCACCCGCACTGCGGTGGGTGAGCCCGCGGTCACGGCCGCCAACGCGGACGAGGCCTGGACGCACCTGAAGCGTGAGCGCGCGCTCGAGCTCTTCCTCGAGGGCAAGCGGGCCACGGACGAGCGCCGTTGGGCGACCGACGGATCCGGTGGCACCATCGACACGCCCGATTGGACCGGGCTGTCGACGATCTTCGTGCCCATCGCGGACCGCAGCCTCTGCTTCGACATTCCGACCTCGGAGCGTGAGGCCAACCCGAACGTGCCGCTGAGCTAGGCGAGCCTTTCGGAACGTAGGACGGGGCCGTGGAGCAGTCGCTCCACGGCCCCGGTTTTTTTTCGGCCGGGCCTCGCCGGCCTGTGTGCGGACGGGTACCATGGGACGTGCGTCACTGGAGCCGGCCTGACGTTGGACCATGGCGGGAAGACGAGGTTCTCAGTGGCGGCACGCACGGTGGATCCCGGGAGACATCCAAGGAGATGGCGGTCATCGGAACGGCAAGCGTGGAGTCGGGGCTCGGCGGGACGTGGGCGTCCGCCGGCACCGGGGGGATCCGGTGGCCGGCCTGGCGCGCCCGGGTAGTGAGCCGGGAGGGGCGTGGGCCAGACCTCGGGCGCCGACCCTCGACGTGCGGCTGAGGCGCCCCATGCCTCGTGTCCTCGTCCTGTTCGCCCATCCCGCCCTGGAGAAGTCCAGGGTGCACACGCGGCTGGCCGCAGGTGTTCCCCGCCGTCCCGACATCCGCTTCCACGATCTGTACGAGGCGTATCCCCGCCTGGACATCGACGTGACCCGGGAGCAGGAGCTCCTGGTGGAGCACGACGTCATCGTCTTCCAGTTCCCCTTCTACTGGTACAGCACGCCCCCGCTCCTGAAGCAGTGGCAGGACCTGGTGCTGGAGCACGGCTGGGCCTACGGGTCGGCGGGGACGGCTTTGGCGGGAAAGAGCTGGCTGTGCGCGGTGAGCACCGGGGGGCAGGCGTCCGCCTACGCTCCCGATGGCTACAACGGGATGACCGTGCGCCAGCTCCTGGCGCCGCTGGAGCGGACGGCGGTGCTGTGCGGCATGCGGTACCTGCCGCCCTGGGTCGTGTACGGCACGCACCGCCTGCGGACGCCCGACATCGAACGGGTGGGGGCGGCGTACGGGCGACTGCTCCAGGGTCTGGCGGATGAGGGACCGGACTTCCTGGCCGCCCTCCCACTGAGGGACGGAGCCGTGGACGCGGCGGCCGTCCCGTCCGGGCGCCCCCCGGGCCCTGGGTCGGTGGCCGGTGACCGGGAGGGGCGGGCGTGAGCGCCGAGGGCTTCTTCGTCCAGGCTTTCGTCTACCTCGCGGCGGCGGTGGTGGCCGTGCCGCTGGCCAAGCGCCTGGGCCTGGGATCGGTGCTGGGCTACCTGGTGGCGGGCCTGGGCATCGGACCGTTCGGTCTGGGCTTCGTGGGCGCAGAGGGGGAGGACGTCATGCACTTCGCCGAGTTCGGCGTGGTCATGATGCTCTTCGTCATCGGCCTGGAGCTGGAGCCCGCCCTCCTTTGGCGGCTCCGCCGGCCCATCCTGGGCCTGGGCGGCCTGCAGGTGCTCCTCACCACCGGGGCGTTCACGGGTGCGGCCCTGCTGGTGGGGCTGGCCTGGCCTCAGGCGCTGGCCGTGGGCATGACGCTGTCGCTTTCCTCCACGGCCATCGTCCTCCAGACGCTGGCGGAGCGGGGCCAGCTCAAGACCACGGGCGGTCAGAGCGCGTTCTCCGTCCTGCTGTTCCAGGACGTGGCCGTCATTCCCATGCTCGCCCTCATGCCCCTCCTGGCGGGGGAAGCCCACGGCGCGGCCTCCGAAGCCGCCGGGCACGAGGCGGCCACCACGTGGATCGCCGGCATGCCGGCCTGGATGGCCACGCTGACGGTGCTGGGGGCGGTAGCCGCCATCATCCTGGGCGGCCGGTACCTCCTACATCCCGTGTTCCGGATTCTGGGGAGCGTGCGCATGCGGGAGGTGTTCACCGCGGCGGGCCTGCTGCTGGTCATCGGCATCGCGCTGCTCATGAGCCGCGTGGGGCTGAGCCCGGCGCTGGGGACCTTCCTGGCGGGGGTGGTCCTGGCCAACAGCGAGTACCGCCACGAGCTGGAGGCCGACGTGGAGCCGTTCAAGGGTCTCCTCCTGGGGCTCTTCTTCATCTCCGTGGGCGCGTCCATGGACGTGGGGCTGGTGGTGGAGAGCCCGGGCC
>CAYGKI010000143.1:0-363 GCA_964350235.1 uncultured Gemmatimonadaceae bacterium
TAGTAGATGACGTTGTTGGGGTTGGTAATGTTCACCGACCAGATGCCGACGTCGGTGGTGTCGGTGATGGTCGTGTCCCCCCAGAGGGCGATGTTCCCGAGCTGGTAACCGTTCCAATTGGCCATCACCTCGTTGGCGCCGGCCTGGGCCACGTTCACGGCCATGTTGGCGTAGTTGCTGGCCACGCCGATGCGGAGCTCCTGTCGGGCCATGTAGAACCCCGCCGACACCAGCGCAGCCATGATCACCAGCGCGCCGATGGCGGCCGGCATGGCAAAGCCTCGTCTGTCCAGTCGGGCTCTCATCATCAGTTCCTCGTGTAGATCCCGGCGGCGGGCGAATCATTCACCATGCCTCCATCCC
>CAYGKI010000143.1:373-7865 GCA_964350235.1 uncultured Gemmatimonadaceae bacterium
ATCGGACCCCATTCTGCCGTCCCCGGTGGCGCCCATGATCTGGTTTCCGGTCCGGATCCGGACCTCGATCTGGCGGACATCGGCGGGGGTGGCGGTCACGTTTCCGAGCGCATCGTGATAGATGAACTGGAGGCCGGCGGCACCGGGCCGAAGGGGCCCGGCGATGGGCCACGGGAAGTTGGTCCCGTTGAGCGGGTCCTCTTCCCGAGTCAAGTAGTTGCTGGACGTCCCCGAGATGGTCCAGTTGGCGACCTGATATGCGTACGTGCGGTAGGTCCTGACCGGCGCGCCCACACGCACCGAGTCCGAGGAGAAGACCCCACCGGTCGTATCCACCTCGAGATCCAACGCGTCGTTGCCGACGCATGTCACCGTGCTGTCCACGTCGAGGACCTCGGCCCGCAGCCATTGGTCATCGTTGGCGGTGGCCTCGCGGTTCTCCGCGAACACGAGCACCGTATCCCCGATCTCGAAATGATCTCCGCCGGGGTCCAGGACGCGGATTCTCGGGGGCGAGGCCGCCGGTCCGACGTCGACCTCACAGGCGATGCCCAGCTTGCGCATGAGGCGCACCGTCAAGGCGGTCGAAGACATGCTCAGGATGTCTCCGTCGGCCGGGCTCAGCTCGCGCAGCTCGTTGAACATGATCTCCACGGCCATTCGGCTCGTCTGCTGTCCCTGGACGGCGGCGCCCTGGGCCGTGTAGGTCCGCTGGTTCGTCAGAAGCACCTGAAGGACGGCACCGAGCACCAGGGCGCCGAGCACGACGACCACGGTGAGCTCTACGAGCGTGAAGCCCGCACGATTCCGCCTCATGGTCACTGCCTCAGAATCCGGAAGACGAAGGTGTCCGCCACGGCCGGTGCCAGCGTGCCGATGCTGTTGGGGCTCAGCCCGGGACCGAGGGTGACGACCGTGAGAATCTTCGACTGGGGTCCGTCGTTCACGGCAGTCCAATCCACCGCGAAGATCCCCACGGTATCCGCCCCGGTCTGGACGCTGTCGTAGGGGAGCGACTGGAGGCGGTCGATGATGGTCTGGGACGCGAACGTACGCTCGGTCAGGAGGTCACCCAGGGTGACGGTCCGGACCATGTAGCCGGTGGAGCCCGCCAGGCCCAGCAGTCCGATGGTGAGGATCACCACCGCGATGATCACCTCGATCATGGTGAAGCCGTCGCGCCCGTGTCCCGGGGTGCCCACGGGGTCGGACGGTGCGTGCAGGCCCCTCATCGATCCAACGCCAGTTGGCCGAGGGGGAAGACCCAGAAGCCCATGGAGTCGGCGCCCTGTACCATGTAGATCCGCGTGAACGCGTTGGTGCTGTTGCAGTCCGTGTCCGTGTAACCACGGGGCGTGAAGCAGAGCGTGTACTCGGTCAGCGACGTAGGAGATCGGATTCGCATATCGATATTCTCGTCATTGAACCGGATCTTCTCGAGCACCTCGCCGTCGTCCTCGATCCACACCGAGTCCCCCAGGGTCTCCACGTGGAGCATGACGTTCCTTCCCTTCTCGATGCCGTGCACGCGGGCCCGGTAGTGGATGGCGGCGTACGTCGACTGCGCCCCCCGCACCGCAACGCGCGTCTGGGCACCACTGATACGACTGAGCGCCACCGTCGTCAGGATGCTCCCGATGACGACGGCGATGATCATCTCGATCACGGTGAAGCCTGCGCGGTGACGCTGCATGCGGTGTCTGGGCTGACCGGAAGGTGAGGGGGAAGTGCCGAGCCTCCTTTGACCAAGTTTCGTGCCACAAGCCCGGTGGGCCGTCGGCGAAGTTGGATGCCGGGAATCGCGAGACCTCGTGGGGCTTCACGGGAGTGGGCTCCACCGGGATCCGCCGGGCCGGACCGAGGTGCGGGCGGTTCCGTGCGCAAGGATTTCCGGCCCCGGCAAGGAATGCCGCTACTTCTGGCCGTCACCGCGATCGCGGCCTCTAGGCTGGCTCCGCCCCCCCGAACGCTTTCTGACATGGACGGCATGGCCTATGCTCATCCCTGCTTGCCCGGGACACCCCACCCCGCTTCCGCCGCGTACCGCGACGGCGCATCGCTCCAGGCCTTCGCTCCGAGATCACGCAAAGTGAGACACCGCCCCGCACTTTACACGGCCTTCGTGGTCTCCGGAGCGGCCGGGTTGGTCTACGAGGTCCTGTGGAGCCGATACCTCTCGCTGTTCGTCGGGCACGGAGCGTTCGCGCAGGTGCTGGTGCTGGCCGTGTACCTCGGCGGAATGGCCGTGGGCGCTCTGGCGGTCTCGGACCTGTCGCGGCGACTGGCTCGTCCCCTCATGGGGTATGCGCTCCTCGAGGGCTTGCTGGGCCTCTTCGGCCTGGTCTTCCACCCGGTGTACCGCGGCGTCACCGAGATGGCCTACGAAGCCGTGTTCCCGGCGCTGGGGGACCCCAACCTGGTGGGCGCCGTCCGGTGGGGTCTGGCGGGGCTGTTGGTGATGCCCCAGGCCATCGCCCTCGGCGCGACCTTTCCCCTCATGGCCGCGGGACTGGTCCGCATGGATCCGGACCGGCCGGGCGGCGGGGTCGCCCGCGCCTACCTCCTGAACACGCTCGGTGGGGCCGCGGGCATCCTTCTGGCAGGCTTCGTCTTCCTCGGATGGCTGGGATTCGCCGGCACCTCGGTGGCGGCGGCGGCCATGAACTTCACCGCCGCCGGCCTGGTGTGGTGGGCCGCGCGTCGAACGGAAGCCTCCCTGGCGATGGATTCCGGGAACAGGTCAACGGAGGACACGGCCCGCCAGGGGACGCCGCCCGTGGGGTCGCGGGACGTGGAAGGCGCGCCCAGGAGCCCCGAGCCCACGCGTCTCGGCCGTATCGTCTTTCCCGTCGCTTTCGGTACCGCCCTGGCCTCGTTCGCCTACGAGATCGGCTGGATCCGCATGCTGTCCCTGCTGCTGGGCAGCGCCACCCACGCCTTCGAGCTCATGCTCTCGGCGTTCATCCTCGGACTCGCGGTGGGCGCCTGGGCGGTCCGTCGGCGCGCCGACGATGCCTCCGCCCCCCTCCTCACGCTGGGTTGGGTCCAGGTGCTGATGGGCCTGGCGGCCCTGGCGTCGGTCCCGGTCTACGCCGCCTCTTTCGATGTCGTGGCGGCACTGGTACAGAGGACCCAGGACGCCAGCGGGGGCTATGTGCTCTTCAACCTGGGGCGCTACGCGCTGGCGCTCTCGGTCATGCTGCCGGCGACGGTGTTGGCGGGGATGACGCTCCCCCTGCTCACGGCGAGTCTGCTCCGGGCCGGCGCCGGAGAACGGTCCATCGGCCGCGTGTACGCGGTGAACACGGTCGGGGCGGTCCTGGGCTCCATCCTCGCCGGGTTGGTGGCTTTGCCCATACTCGGTCTGAAGGGCCTGCTGGTCGCCGGAGCGGCCCTGGACGCAGCGCTCGGCGTCTGGCTCCTCGCGGCCACATCCACGCGTCGGGCGGCCCTGCCCCTGCTTCTTTGCGCCGTAGCCTTCCCCGCCGTGGGATGGGGCGTCCAGCTGGACCAGCTCGTGCTCACCGGTGGCGTGTTCCGCGACGCGGTCGTTCCGAAGGAAGGGTCCCGCCAACTCCTCTACTACCAGGACGGGCGCACGGCCACGGTGTCCGCGCACATGGCGGTTCCGGAGGGTGTCACCGTGCTCTCCACCAACGGAAAGCCGGACGCTTCGGTCGGGCCCCTATGGCGGATCGAGCGCCGCGACACCCTCCCGCCCAGCCCCATCCCCAGCGGCAGCGACTTCAGCACCCAGATGCTCTCGGGACTGGTGGGGATCGCCCACAAGCCGGACGCCGCCCGGGTCGCCAACGTGGGACACGGATCCGGGATCACGGGGGCGACCCTGTTGACCCACGCGGCCATCGAGCGCCTGGTCACCGTCGAGATCGAGCCGCTGATGGTCGAGGCCTCCCTGGCCTTCCTTCCCACGAACGCGACCGTCTTCCAGGACCCTCGTTCGAGCTACGTCTTCGACGACGCCAAGTCCTTCTTCTCGTACAGCCGCGAGCGGTTCGACCTCATCGTCACCGAGCCGAGCAATCCTTGGGTGAGCGGGACGAGCTCCTTGTTCACGCGGGAGTTCTACGACCAGATCCGCCGGTTCATGACCGAGGACGGCGTGCTGGTCCAGTGGATGCAGCTGTACGAGCTGGACGACCACCTCCTGCTCACCGTGCTCGCGGCCCTGGACACGGCTTTCGACGCCTATCGCGTCTATCTGGTGGGTGATGCCGATGTCGCCATCGTCGCGTCGCCCAGGGCGCCCCTTCCCGAGCCGGACTGGTCCGTCGCCGCGTCGCCCGCCATGCGCGCGTTCACCCTCGGCATCCCGGAGATCCGGCCCGAGCACATGGAGTCGCTGCTCCTCTTCGACCAGGACGTGCTCGAGCCGCTCCTGGCTCTGGGGCTGCCCACCAACTCCGACTTCCGTCCCCTCCTCGACCTCGGCGCCGAGCGCGCCCGCTTCCACCGAGCTTTCGCCGCCGGCGCCTTCAGCTTCGCGGCCAGCCCGTTCGATCTGACGCGTCTCCTTTCCGGCGCGGATCGAGCTCCTTCCACGTACACCATGCCCCCGGCGCGCGGGCCCCTGTCCCTGGTCCGTGCCCAGCGAGGCGCCTGGCTTCGGGGCGCCGTCGAGGAAGGGGGCGGCACCCCTCCCGACGGATTCGAGGAGTGGGCCGAGTCCCTGATCCACCTCCAGACCTTCCTGCTCCTGAGCAGCGGAGACACCCAGCTCGGCGCGTGGGACACCTGGGGGGAAGGATTCAGCCGGGCCGCGGGCGATCTCCACTGGGGGACCACGGGGTGGAGTGACACCACCTTCTTCAGGGCGGCACGCGGCTTCCTGGATCGTGCCGACGCCCCACCCGAGGCCCGCGCGGTCGTGGACCTCCACCAGGCGGTGGCGGAGTTCGATTGGCCGCTGGCGGCGCGCGCGGCGGACATTCTCCTGGGTCAGGTGGGTGAGGGCGCCCGCTGGGTACCGGCGGCGAGCCTGCTGGATGCCGCCGTCGTCGCCTATCTCGCCGTGGACAGACCGTCCGCCGCCAGGAACGCCCTCCAGCTCCTCGCGCCGCGCACCGGCCGTGGTCCGGATCACCTGCGGCACCGGGTCCTCGACGCATGGATTCTGCGCGCCGGCGGATAGGCCGGTGACGGGTCAGGGGCCCAGAAGCGACAGCCCGGCGAGAAGCGTTGGCCGGGGCATCCACTGGGCTCGCGCGGCGAGCAGCGCCCGCCCTGCCCAACATGCCGAGCCCTCGACCCGAGCTCCGGTTTCCACCAGCACGCCGCCCGCGGCCACCGCGACGCCGTGCAGCTCGGCACGATCCAGCACGCGAAGTGATCCCGACGCGATGACGAAGCCGTAGAGCCTGGCATCGCCCGACAGCTCCAGGTCGCCATCGACGACGATCGCGGCCTGGCCCACGCCTCCGTCCATCCGGAGTCCGGATGCCGCGGCCCGAACCCCCACCATCTCGCCGCAGGGGGAGCCGGGCCGCTCCGGGTCCCCCCAGTTCCAGGCGTCGTCCTCCGCGCACACGCCCAGGTCGTCCTGGGGCGCCGGCGTCCCGACCCCGGAGAGGGAGACCGCGGTGCGAGCCATGAGCGTGTCGAACGTGAGCAGCCCCAGTCCCGGCGGAACGTCCACCGCGGTCAGCACACCCACCGGGTCCGGGAGTCCGTCGGGCGCACGGGCGCCGAATCCGCAGCCACTCCCGTCGAGACCGACGGGGACCTGGGCGAAGTCCGTCCGGTCCACGGTGCCCGCCAGGGTCCACGGGGCGTCGGGTCCCACCGAGAGCACCGCGCCCCAGGACTCGATCCGGGTCAGCGGGTCCATCCACCAGACCAGCCGTCCCGGCACCCCCGTGCGCCTGGGACCCAGGGTGTCGGCGAGGTGCTCCAACCACCAGCTCTCGGCACCGAGCCGTCGGACACGCACGAACCCCTCCGCTCCCGACTCGGACTCGAGCACACGGTGTGCGAAGACCTGAACTTCCGAGAGCGCCCCAGGGAACGGGGTTCGGACGGCCGCGTCCAGCCGCCCCGCGATGGCGGCGTCTGCCACGGCCGCGCGGGCCCGGTCCCCTGCCCCCGCCCACTCGGCGCGAGCCAGGAGCAGCGCGCCGTGCGCCAGGGCCGTGGCCGCCAGCAGGAGGAGCAGGACAGCGACCAGGGCCACACCCTGGCGCCCCCTCATGGATCCGAAGCGGCGATGGGAACCCGCCACCGGCGATCTCCGAAAAGGGATCCGGCGCCGGCGTGCACCAGCTCCGCCTCCAGCCGTGGGCCCACCGCCCGCCATCCCGTCGATGGCCCCCAGATCTCCGGGGTCAAAGGCTGGCGCCCTCCAGCCCCGCGCTGGTACCTCAACGCCCGGCCGGAGAGCGCGTAGACACCTTTCTCGAACACACGGGCGACCACCGGACCCGGCGGAGGCGTCGAGGCCAGGCGCAGCACCATCCGCGCCTCCAACGGTCCGCCCCCGCACACCGTATCGGAGGCCGCCGCCCAACCCCGGAGCGCGATCACTTCCCGGCCGCCCTCGGGGTAGACGAGGAGCACCGAGTCCTTGGACGGGTCGGGTCGTCGGTACCCGTGAAAAGACGTCACCAACGAGTCCGACCCGGAGAGGACGCCGCACACCAGCCCGGTCCCCCTGAATGCCCTCAGGGAGAGGGCATCGCCGGACACCTCCCAATCAAGACCTTCGGTACCGACCGAGGTTTCCTGTCGAAGGAGCGTAGCGGCCAGCCGCACGGCGGCCAGAGCCTCGGCGCGCACCACGAGGCGCTGGTGCTGTGTCCTGGCCTGGGCCACGGCCGACATCCCGGCCTGCAGGAGGAACAGGCCCAGAAGCAGGGCCACCAGCGCCTCCATGACAGAGACCCCCTCCCTTCCCTTCATCGGACCTCCCCAAGGCGCAGCGCCAGCAGGGTGTCTCCGGTGGCTTCCACCACCACCACCCGAGCCGCGTCGCCCGCGTCCGGGCCACTCCACTCGACCCGGCCCCACGGAAGCACGCGCCGGCCGGGCACCACCGGGCCGTCGATCCCCACCGAGTCCGCCACGCGAAGGGCCTCGAGCACGGCGGTCTCGCGAATCTCCGCTGCGGTCATGGTGCGGGACGCCAACAGCAGCGTCCCCATCATCGCCAACACGCCGATCTCCAGCACGACCAGCGACACCACCACCTCCATCAGCGTGAAGCCCCGCGCCCTCATTCCCGCCTCACGCGACCGTAGGAGGAGATCACGAGGCGGGTCCGAGCGCCACCGGCCTGGAGCTCCAGCGTCTCGTTGGCGAAGAGCCCGAGGCCCAGCCCTCCGAAGTCGAGCTCCGTTTCCTGGCGCCCGCGGCCGAGGAGGACGCTCACCCGGCCCTCCGGATCCAGCGGGAAGGCGCGCACCACCGAGTCGCCCACCAGGATCCGGCCGCGGCCGCTCCGAGCGTCGAGAACAAGGCTCGCGGCACCGAGGCCCCT
>CAYGKI010000143.1:7905-8114 GCA_964350235.1 uncultured Gemmatimonadaceae bacterium
GCGCGCGGGTGTCGCGGATGGCGGCTACCACGACCTCCCGCGCGGTCAGCACCCTCAACCGGTCACGATGGGCCGCGCCGGCCGGGACCATCACGGCCGACGCTAGCGCCATCAGCAGCAGGGCCGCGGTGAGCTCGATGAGGGAGTAGCCGTTCATGCTCCGAAGGTGACGCGACCTCCGGGACGTCGGCATGGCCGGACGGGACTAC
>CAYGKI010000144.1:0-6139 GCA_964350235.1 uncultured Gemmatimonadaceae bacterium
CGCGAACGAGCTGAAGAGAATACGGGCGTGAGTACGCGTCATGGGCCTGGTGCCGGTTGGGATTCCAGGGAGGGCTTCCTGAAGCTAGCCCCGGGTCGGGCGGCGAGGGAGTGGCCGGTGGGCACGCTCGGGAGCGATCGCCGAGGATACGCGACGGAGCGAACCACGTTACGCCGAGTTTACGGCTCGGGACCCGAGTCGTGGGAATGGCCTCCTAGACTCCACATCCCGCTCCGGGAACGACGTAGCTCTGGACCGCCAGGAAGCCATGACCCCCCTAAGGCCGCTTCGGTCGGCAGCGCATCTCATGCGCGCTGGCACACTCCTCATCCTCCTCCTCCTGCTCTTCGACTCCGGAGCGGCGAGCGCCCAGGATGCCTCGGGCAGACTCACCGGCCAGGTGATCGACGCGTCCACAGCGAGGCCATTGCCCCTGGCTAGGGTGGTCATTTCGGATGCGGCCGGTGCCGAGGAGTTGGCCCAGGTCACCACAGACGCGACCGGCCGATACAGGACGCGTGATCTCCCTGCCGGGACGTATACGCTGCGTGTCGAGCTCCTGGGGTACGCCCTGACCGAGCAGACGGTGACCGTGGTCCCAGGACAGGCCACGGTGGCTGACGTGGCGATGGGGTCCCAGGCGCTGCAGATCGAGGGCATCACCATCGACGTGGAGTCGGTCAACGAGTCGGGCACGGTGGACGCCCTCCTCGCCGCTCAGCGGTCCGCCCCGGTGGTATCCGACGGAATCAGCGCCGAACAGATCTCCCGTTCCCCGTCATCCGACGCCGGGGACGCCATCGCGCGCGTCACCGGTGTGTCGGTGGTGGACGGGAAGTTCGTGGTGGTGCGTGGACTCTCGGAGCGGTACTCGAACACGCTCCTTAATGGTGCCGAGCTGGCGAGCCCGGAGCCGACGAAGCGGATCGTCCCCATGGACGTGTTCCCCGCTTCTCTTCTCGAGTCGGTCGTGACCACCAAGGCGGCGACACCGGACCGACCCGGGGACTTCGCCGGGGGATCGGTGGAGGTCCGTACCAAGGAGTTCCCTGAGAACCGGGTCTTCGAGCTGAAGATCTCACAGGGCTTCGACGACCTCACGACCTTCGAACGGGTCCCCATGCTCGGATTGAGCGGCGTGGACTACCTGGCCTTCGACGGACAGGACCGCTTCCCGGTAGGCGAGGTGGCCGAGGACCAGGCCTTCGCGAAGGCGCTCCGGAGCGATTGGTCACCCCGCGTTGGCCGAGCGCTGCCCAACCTGGGTCTCGGGTTCACCGTCGGGGACCAGGTCGGACCCTTCGAGCGGGCGTTCGGCTACGTGGTGTCGTTCGACTACGGCAAGTCCCGCTCGTACGATCCCAACCGGTTCTTCGCGTTCATCGACGACCAGGTCAGGGGGGATGTCCTCCTGGAAGGGCTCAGCCAGCAGTCCACCAGCACCGTGGATTGGGGGGGCGTGGCGAACATGGCCCTCAGGCTCGGCGCCTCCCACTCCCTGTCCCTCAAGAACCTGGTCACCCGGGAGGCGGAGGAGCGCTTCCTCACGCGCGTCGGCTTCGATCCCGAGATCCAGGCCGGCACCCAGTACGGCGACCAGATCCGCACGTTCCAGCATCGGTACCTGACCCGGACGCTGCTCCAGTCCCAACTCGGCGGACGGCACTTCTTCGACGGGATCAAGCGATCCACGCTGGAGTGGAGCGGGAGCTTCACCTACGCCGGTCGGGACGAGCCGGAGAGCCGCACCGTCAACCAGATCATCAATACGGACCTGGGTCGGTGGGAGGTGAACGGGACGGAAGCCAATCCATACTGGTTCCGCTTCCTGGACGAGGCGAGCTACTCCGGCAAGCTGGACTGGTCCACGCCCCTCACCCTCAGGAACCAGGGTGACCTGCAGGTCAAGGTGGGTGGCAGCGCTCGGATTCGACGCCGGGACTTCGATGCCCAGCTGTTCACCCTCACGCCGCCGGCGGTGGTCCCCGACGGCCGCGACGTGCTGGCTCTGGATCCGAACCTGCTGATCACGCCGGAGAACATCGGCCGGAACCTCATCGGGGGACGCCAGGCCGATGGCGGACTGCCGTACGAGGCGAGCGACGACGTCTACGCGGGTTACGCCATGGTGGACGTCTCTCCCATCGATCCCCTGAGGCTCGTGGGAGGGATTCGCGCGGAGCAGTGGAGACTGTTCGTGGAGGTACCCAACGTGCTGGACGCCTCCCGGAACAACCTTGACTGGCTTTGGTCGGCCAACGCCACCTACCGGCTCACCCGCGACCAGAACCTGCGTCTCTCGGCGTTCCGCACGGTGTCCCGGCCGGACCCTCGTGAAGTCTCCATCACCAAGTACTCGGAGGTCACCAACGAGTGCGCGGTCGTGGGGAATCCCCAGCTCCAGCGCGCACGGATTGCCAACGGAGACCTCCGCTGGGAGTGGTTCCCCAATGCCGGGGAGCTGCTCTCGGTGAGCGGTTTCTCGAAGCGGTTCCAGGATCCGTTCATCCAGGTGGTGTCCGTATCCAGCCTCTCGTGCCTCCTGTACCCCGACAACGCCGAGTCGGCGACGAACTACGGGGTGGAGATGGAAGCCCGGAAAGGGCTGGGTTTTCTGACCGAGGCGCTGGAGCCGCTATCGGTGGCCGCCAATGTGACCTTCACCGGCGGGTCCATGACCCCTCGGGAACGGAATGGCATCGGTGTCGAGGAGTTGGCACTCAGCGACCAGTCGGAGTGGCTCGGGAACGGATCGGTGACCTGGCTCAGCACGGGTGGCGGCTTCGAGGCGTCGTTCCTCGGCCAGTACGTGGGCGACCGTGTCCGCCGCTACGGGGCCCGGACCTACGATCAGGCGACCGAGTCGTTCTTTCGGACCCCCGACGCGGTGGAGCTCGCACGGCTGACGTTCGATGCGCGGGTGGCGGTGAAGATGGGTGACCTGTCCCTCTCCTTCTCCGCCAGGAACCTGACCGGAGAGCCCATCGAGGTGGTGCAGCAGACGGTGGAAGCCGGGGCGCTACCTACGTCGTTCGAGACGGGCGTGCGTTCGTTCTCGCTGAGCCTGGGCTACCGGATCTGGTGATGGCCCTCGACCTGGGGATCCCGGACCCGCCTCGGTGGCTGGTGGCGTGCCTCATGGCCGCCCTGATCGTGATCAGCTCCACTGGGTGCGTCCCCGCCGACGCCGACGCGGCCCGGCTGGGGTCCACGTATTCCGACATCCTGCTGCGTGAGCTGCGTACCGATCGTGAGGCGCTCATGGAGCTGAGGGACTCGGTGGCCCTGGAGCGCGACCTGGCGCTCCTCTGGGTGGACTGGATCGACGAGGAAGCGGTCCCGCCCTCTCACACGCTCATGGAGGGCGCTCGGAACCTGGCACGACCCCAATCCCTGGTGCTCCGCCGGCGCGTCGTCGGGGAGATGGAGCGCCAGGGCCACTGGTCGGCGGTGCCCGAGCCCGGCCTCCGCGAGGACCTTACCCACTACCACGAGCTCGCGCAGCGATTCGACGGTTTGGGGCGAGAAGAGGTGAGGGGCCTGCGGCAGCATCTGTCCCAGGTCCTGGATCCCGAGGAGTGGGTCTGGATGTTCGACATCCCCCACGAGGGGACCCTGGCCGTCCAGTTCCGGACCTCGGTCCGACAGTTCTGGAACCCCGAGTTCCGTACCATCATGCGAATGATGGCCGTGTCGCTGGGCGAGCGGATGGCGTTGGTGGAGGACCTCCTGGCCCGCAACGCGGATCTGGAGTCTCGCGTACGGTCCTGGCGGGACGCCGATTGACATGGCTCGGCGCCCCGTGACGCGCCTGCGTGCGGCAGCCTGGATGTGCGCGGCGGCTCTGGTGGCGGCGTGTGACGCCCCCACGGACCCCGCCGCCGGCTCGAATCCGGGGCCGCCGGTGCCGTCCGCCGGTGCGGAGGGCGTACGTCTCGAGATCGACGCAGCCCGGCACGCGGCGGGGGACCGGCTCGCCCTTGTTCTCACCCGCGCCGGCGCCGGCTCGCCGTCGGCCCCCGTCGCCGTCTCCGGCGTCCTCACCTGGAATCCCTCCACCCATCGCTGGGTCGGGCAGGTCCCGGTGACCGGCGCGCCGATCCTCGTCGGCACCGACGAGGTCGACGAGGGCAGGCTCCGTTTCGCCGGCTACGCCCTCGCCGAGCTGGACCGGTTCACCGCCTTCGTCCTCGAGGCACGCGTGCCAGGGACTCCCAGCGGAATCCAGGCCGACTTCCTGTTCGCAGGAGACGATCCGGCTGTGGAAGTGCGCGGCCTCCGCCCAGTGATCGGAGAAGGTCTACCGGACCCGTCGCTTGCCGAGGAGCTGGGGCTCGCGGAGTGGATGATGAGGGAGGGACCCACGGAGGACGCGGCCAGCGAGGACGGGGCCGGGCCCCGACGGGTGCCTGGTGAGGGCACGGTGTTCGGCGACGCGACGCTGGACGGGGTCATCGACGCGCGGGATGCCCTGTACGTCTCCAACATGGCGGTGAGCAACACGTTCTTCGCCGAATGCATGCTGGGCACCGATGTGCGCCGCCGGGAATGCATCGCCGCCAACGTGGCCCCGGCGAATGAGCCGGGGCTGGGCGAGGCCGACGACGACTGCCCGCCCGGTCTGGAAGCGTGCGGTGGCTTCCGGCGCGTCGTGGATGCGCGAGACGTGCGCGAGATCTCGCGTGAGGCCGTGGGCATCGACCAGCCCGTTCCGGGCCAGGCCATTCCGCGACCCACGACGACAGCCTCCGACACGGTGGCCCTCACCTCGTTCTCGGGCACCCGTGTCTTGTCCGCTGACACGATCTACCGGATCAGCGGCATCGTCGAGGTGGGGGTGGACGGGGCCGGGGGGGCCACCGGCGAGCTCGTCGTGGAACCCGGGGTGAAGATCGTCGCGTCGGTGGACGCTGCCCTGGTGGTTGGGCGGAACGGTCGAATCGAGGCACGCGGGACCGCGTTCCAGCCCATCGTCTTCGACTGCGACGGACAGCCGTTCACCGGTTGCTGGCGTGGCGTCCGCATTCACGGCAATGCCCTGGTGAACGGAGGCTCCTCCGGCACCAGCCCTGTGACGGCCAGGAGCTCCGGGGGATGTCGCGAGGGGTTCGCCCCTGCGGGGGAGGGACTCTTCGGGGGCTGCTCCGACGTGGACGACAGCGGCGTCCTGGCGTTCGTGCGGATCCTCAACGGTGGTGCGACGTCAGGCGGCGGCCTGGAGCTCCGAGGTGTGGGGTCCGGGACCGAGCTCCGACAGGTGTACGTCACGGACTCGGCGTCCGACGGAATGGTGGTGCTCGGCGGAGCGGTGGATCTCAGGGAGATCAGGATCCAGACGCCGGGCACCCGCGGCTTCGTCTGGAGCCGCGGATGGCGCGGGACCCTGCAGTACATGGCCGTCCAGGCCGGAAACAGCACCCAGGTGGCTCTGGAGGGGAACAGCTCCGACGTGGTGGGGGCGACGCCGATGTCGGACCCCGTACTGCGGAACGTGACCCTCGTGTCCGGTCCCGACGCCGCCGCTGCTCCCCAGCTGTCGGGGGGGATTCGGCTGCGCGGAGGCACCCGAGGAAGCTTGCGGAGCTTCCTCCTCCTGGGGCAGCCGGAGCCCACCGCGTACGCACTGGACATCGATGGGAGCGACACCTGGAACCACGCCCTTTTCGGGGATCTGGTGCTGGACAGCTCCATCATCGCGGGGTACGGGCAGCTGGGAGACCAGGACGGTGATCCCCAGGGCCTGGGCACGCTCTATTCCACCGACGCCGAGGGGCAGTACCTCCGGCGGTCGTATCTCGGCAACAGCATCGTCCACCAGTTCGACCTTCAGCAGAGCGTGCTCAGGGGGGCGTTCGCGTCCGTTCCCGACCTCAGACCGGTGCCCTTCGGCGTCGTCAGCACACGGGTGTGCGGGACCGGGTCACCGCTGGAGCCGGCCCCCTACTGCGGCGCGTTGCCACCGACGGACCTCACGCTAAGCGAGATCCCGTGGATGGAGCCGGCCCCGCTGGTCGGTACGGTGGCGAGCCCCATCTCGCCGGTCCCGGGCTACGCCATCATCACCGTGCTGGGAATCCGTGAAGGGCAGGAGCCCTTCCCACTGGTGGGTGTGACGCTCGGCTCCGGCGTCATGGGCGCC
>CAYGKI010000144.1:6149-8114 GCA_964350235.1 uncultured Gemmatimonadaceae bacterium
GGATCTACCGCACCTATCTGGACGCCGAGCCCGACGGCTCAGCTGCCGGATTCATCCTCTCGCTCGGAAATCTGCCCCCGAGCTGCCCGGATCCGGGCTTGATCATCAACCTGGGGCCGCCGTCCGCCGAAGAGCAGGTCTACGGCGTGCCCGTTCCCTGCAACTGAGCGGGTCCACACCCATGTTCGCGCGCTTTCCCTTCCGCAGGATTCTTCAGGTCGCCCTCGCGGCCGTCCTCGTTTACGCATGCGATACGGTCACGGGTCCCGACCGGACGGTCGAGGCTCCCGGGTTCCTCCTGGTGGAGCCGGTGAGCTCCACCTCCATGCGTCTTCAGTGGCCGCGCTCGGCCAACGCCGGGTACCGCATCGAGCGGCGAGCCAACCTCCAGGGCGACTTCTCCGACCTGGCCATCATCGCCTACGAGGACGTGCCGGCGGGGGACACGGTCAGCTTCTTCGATCGCGAGCTGACGCCCGGAACGTTCTACGGGTACCGCGTCCGCGCCGTGGGAGCGCTGGGCGCCGAGTCGGCGCCATCGGTGGTCTCGGGAGCTCGGACCGCACCGTCGCCAGGGTTGGACGTGAGTGTCACGACGAACAATGGCCCGGACGAGCGGCTCTACGTGGTGCGCGCCGTGGGCCCTCAGGGCGAGTTCAGCGGAACGGTTCCCGCCACCGGGGAGTCGTCGTTGGCACCGCTGGCTCGGGGTGTCTATGAAGTGACGCTGGACGGGCTCGCCGCAGGGTGCTTCATCAGCGGCTCCACGGTGCAGGAAGTCACCGTGACCGACGACGGACTCGGAACCCGCGCCAGGGTGTCTTTCATCGTCAACTGCAAGGATCCCACCAAGGGGGAGATCCACGTCGGGGTGCTGACGCTGGGCAGCGCCGCCCAGCCCGAAAGCTACCTGTTGCGGCTCACCGGTATTGTGGACGACACGCCGGTGACGGACACCATCCCCCTGATCCCCAGGATCCCTGGTCCGGCCACCGGCCGCTTCGTGAACCTGTCCCCAGGGTCGTACGACGTGTCCCTGGCCCGGGTGGACGAGACCCTCTGCAGCATAGACGGCCCGTCCACCGTCCAGGGCATCCAGCTCGATGCCCTTGAGACGGACTCGGTCTCCTTCACCGTGTTCTGTGAGGAGACGCTGGATGGACATCCCCTGGTGGGCGAATGGCTACGGGACGGCGCGCCGGTGACCACCGTGCAGCCGGGGCAGAACGTCACGCTCCGCATTACGGCCGAGATCCCCGACAGCGCGGACCTGTCCACCCTGCAGGGCCAGCTGACGTGGGACCCGACGCTGTTGAACGGCATCGCCTCCCGCGACTACGACACGGGAGCCGAGGACCTCCTGACGGAGTACACGGGCAACCTCGAGTCCGGCAGGCTGAGGTTCGTGAACCTGTCGCTGGCGTTCCCTGATCCCGCCAACGGATCCATGGGTGTGCTCGAGATCGACTTCGAGGCCTTGAGAGAGGGCCTCGCGGTGGTGCCGCTTCAGATCGCCCTGGCGGAGGACGTAAACTCGAACTCCGTCGACGTAGCGCCGGACATCCCCCGGCTGGCCATCCAGCTGGGCAGCGGAACCGTGCCTCCCGTGGCGCGACCGGGAGGACCCTACACGGGTCGCGTGGGGAACCCCATCACGTTCGACGGCTCCACGTCGTCGGATCCCGACGGTGGCTCCATTGCCAAGTACGTGTGGCGGTTCGGGGACGGCACGGCCGACTCCGTGTCCGGGGCCATGCCTCAGCACACCTACGGGACGACGGGCTCGTTCACCGTCCAGCTCGAGGTGGAGGACGACGAGGGGGAGCGCGGGAGCGGAACGGCCGTGGTCACGGTCAGCGACACCACCAGCGGCGGGGGTGGGGACATCGAGGTCCCCGAGGGCAACGTCATCGCGATCTGGACGGATGCCGCCGGTACCTGGGTCGATAGCGCAGGTGTGGGCGA
>CAYGKI010000145.1:0-8101 GCA_964350235.1 uncultured Gemmatimonadaceae bacterium
AGCGCCACGATCACGGCGATCCCGGTGTTCACCACGTCGGTGCGCACCCGCGTGGAGCGGGCCGCGGCGAACATCGCTCCACCCCAGGCCAGACTCCCCAGATATCCGGCGCTGAGGACCAGAAAGGCGTTCCCTCCGGGGCAGTAGCAGGCGCCCCCCTGGTAGGGATCCAGCTCGATCCTCTGCACCGTGCCGCCCGTGGCCAGGGAGGCACCGGCGTGACTGAGCTCGTGCAGCAGGACCACGAAGATCTTCAGCGGATAGATCACCGGCGTGTTCCAGAGGAGCCAGAGCGCGGTGAAGAACGCTCCGAAGACCAGCAGGAACCGGAGCCTGCGCTTGCCCGCCCGACTCAGCAGCATCCCCCCTCCATGGTCTCAGCCCTCCAGGGGAGCGGTGCGGATCTCGTACCGCCGGTGGAACAGGTCCGCATGCTCCTGGAGCTGGGACCTGGCGATGCTCGCGTTCTGGCCCGAGCGGGCCAGGGCGTCCAGCGCGGCCGCACCCACCTGCTCGGTGGAGAGGCCGTAGCGAAATCCGAAGGCCGCTGTCCAGCGATACGCCTGATTCTCCCATCTGCGCTCGAGCTCGGCGCGATCCGCGTCCGGAATCGAGATGCCGCGACGGTCCGCTTCGGCCAGGGCGGCAGCCCGGCGTCGTCCCGCATCCGACACGCCCTGGGCGTCCAGCCACGCCTCGAGGGCCGCCGCCGGGTCGGCGATCTGACGCGCCACCTCGCGGACGACCCCCTGGCGCGCCTCTTCGAACGCCACGACTTCGCGCCCCTCGAGACGGAGGATGTGGTACCCGTACTGGGTCTCGGTCACGGGGCTCATCTCGCCGGGCTCCAGCGCCAGGGCGGCGGCCCAGAACTCGGGCACCCAGGAGCCCTCGCGTCCGGGGGTGAGGAGCCCTTGGCGACCCTCCGCCCCCGGCTCCTCCGAGAGCTCTGCCGCGGTTCGGGCGAAGTCGGCACCGCCCCTGAGCAGCTCCAGCGCGCGCCGGGCCTTCGCCTCCGCTTCCGCGCGGTGGTCCGAGGACTGCCAGCGCTCGCTGAAGAAGAGGATGTGCCGGACGGTGAGCTCCCACTCGGGATCCGTGAGGTAGCGCGAGCGCAGCACCTCGTCCGCCACGTCGTGCTCTTCCAGGACCAGCTCGGCCCCCAGGGTCTCCAGCCTCCGGTCGTCCGACCACGCCTCCACGAGCGGAGCGCCCAGCTCGGCCGTGGAGGAGTCGGACACGGCCAGGCCGAAGGCCGTGAGATAGGCCAGCGCCTCGCGACGATCCGGGGAGACGCCGAGGAGGCTTTCCTCGGAGAAGGTCACGCCGTCCACCACGACGGCGGGGGCGGGCGCTTCGCCGCAACCGGCCGTCAGCAGGAGGGCCGTCAGGAGCGTGGGGGTCGAAGTCCTTCGCATGCGTGGAGCCATGGATCGAAACTGGACAAACGCCGGGCGGGCGCCAACTCGGCGGAGGGGCCCCCGGGGCTCGCGGCCACCCCGTCGGTCGAGCGGGGCCGCGGTGCCGCCGGGGCCCTGGCCGGGCTCACTCGCCGCCGGGCCGTCCGAGCTGACGGTCGAACCGTTCGGCTTCCGCCAGCCGCTGGAGGCTCCGCTCGATGCCGTCCAGACGGTCCTCCACGTTGGCCAGCCGGAGGTCCGTCTGATCGGGGGCCACCCCGCGCCGCGGTCCTCCCTGGGGGAACAGGTCCTTGAGAACCGGCGACAGGAAGTACTTCACGGAGAAGCCCATGGCCACCACCAGCGTGGACAGGCCCAGCAGGGCCATCATGACCAGCTCGGCCAGAGCACGGTAGTCCATGGCGATCCCGGGGTTGAGGGTGACGGTGCTGTCTTGCCCTACGGTGTCGGGCGCGGGCCTGTTTCACCCGGGCGGGGGAGAAGCACGCCCAGGGACATGACCATCTTGATCCCGTCTTCGACGCTGTAGCTGGTCCGGATCAGCTCGTCCTCCTTCACCAGCTGGAGGAAGCCGGTGGTGGGGTTGGGCGTGGTGGGGACGAAGACCGTGCTCCAGAGGAGGCCGTCCTCCCGCCGGGTCGTGGACGTCACGAAGCCGATGGCCCGCATGCCGGGGCGCGGGAACTCGATGAAGACCACCGACTGGAACGCCCGGGTGCCACGCCCCTGGAACGCCGCCACGACCTGCTTGGATGCCGAGTACACCACCTTCACCAGAGGGACCCGCATGACGATGGCCTCTCCCACGCCCAGGATCCTCCGGCCCACCACGTGGTGGGCGATCTCTCCCAGGACGTAGATGGCCAGCAGCAGCACGGACAGCGACAGCACGGCGCGCCAGAGGGGTGGCCAGTCCCCCACTGCGGGATCGATCACGGGGAGGAGGATCCCCGAGGTGAACCCGAACAGGAAGCGGATCACCGCCACCGTCACCACCAGCGGAATCAGGACCACCAACCCCGACGCCATGCGCGTGCGGAAGCGTCGTCCCCGATTGGGTGCGGACGTGTCGGGTGAGTCCATGGGATGACGGGAAGGAGGCGGCCGGCCAACGAAGATCGAATATAATCGCCGCCTCACCGGCTGGCGTCGGAGCGCGTCGCGTGGGATGTTGCCCGGGAACCCGGTCGCCGCGCCTGGTGTCTGGACCCACCACCATTCCATCGACCCCGACAACGTGGACCTCTTCGCCCTACTGCAGATCGAGCCCGCCGGTGGCCTCAGCGAGGCGCTCACGTCCAGCCCCCTGCTGGCCATGGGCGCCATGTTCGGAGCCGGCCTTCTCACCAGCCTGACGCCGTGCGTGTACCCCATGATCCCCATCACGGCGGCGGTCATCGCGGGCACGTCCAAGGAGAATCAGCCCAAGTCCCGGACGGTGGGGCTGACGCTGACCTATGCGGTGGGCCTGGCGACGCTGTATGCGTTTCTGGGGGCCCTGGCCGGCGTGTCGGGACAGCTGTTCGGGACGGTGAGCGCCAGCCCGTGGGCCAGGCTGGCCATCGGGAACCTTCTCATCCTCTTCGCGCTGGCCATGCTCGACGTCCTTCCGGTGCCCGTGCCCCGGAAGCTGCTGGAGCGGGCCTCACAGACCGAGGGTGGCTCCTACGGGGCCGTGTTCGCCATGGGCGCCATGTCCGGGGTGGTCGCGGCCCCGTGCGGCGCGCCTGCCTTCGCGGTCGTCCTCACCTGGGTGGCCGCCACCCAGGCCGGCCTCATGGGCTTCGCCTACCTCTTCGTCTTCTCTCTGGGCATGACGGCGCTGCTGGTGGCCGTGGGCCTGTTCTCGGGAACTTTGACGCTTCTCCCGCGTTCGGGAGCATGGATGATCTGGGTCAAGCGGATCGCCGCGGTGATCATGATCGGCATGGCGGAGTATTACTTCGTGATGGCCGGGTACAACCTCTGACCTCTAGGGCGCCTGGCGCCCCTTTCATGGAGTCCACATGCGAACCCTCCTCGCCACGCTGACCGCCCTGACGGTCTTCGGGACCCGCGCGCACGACGCGGCGGCCCAGTCCGTGTCGCTGCCCATCGGCACGCAGGCCCCCGCCGCCATGGTGGAAGACCTCGACGGGAACGAGTTGGACCTTCTCGCGCTCGTGGACGGCAAGCCGGCCCTCCTGGAGTTCTGGGCGACCTGGTGCGAGCAGTGCGAAGCGCTCCAGCCCGAGATCGATCGCGTTCAGGCGACCTACGGGGACGAGGTGAGCGTGGTGGCCGTGGCCGTGGCCGTGGCGCAGAGCGTACGGCGCGTGCAGCGCCACGTCGCCGACGCCGGGCACGACTATCCGTTCGTCTACGACGCCGGGGGCGCCGCGGTGCGGGCCTATCGGGCTCCGACCACCGCCGTGGTGGTTCTCCTGGACGGCGAAGGCAAGGTGGCGTACACCGGCGTGGGTCCCGACCAGGACCTCATGGGCGCCGTGGAGCGCGTGCTGGGCCGCGACTAGGCAGCGCGGCACATCCCAACGGAACGGCCCCGGCCCGAGCCCTCTGTAAGCGGCTCGGACCGGGGCCGTTCGGCCTTCATTGGCAGGACGCCCTAGGGCTCCACGTCCTCGGGCTCGGGGGTGACCCGGTCCACCACCTCGGCCAGGTGCTCGTAGGCCGTGGGGTCCACCTGATTGAAGGCGGGAATGACCTCGGCCACGTTCCCGTCGGGACCCACCACCACCACCGTCCGCATGTCGATGTTGGCGTTCCCCTCCTCGTCGCGCAGGGGGCCGCCGTAGAGCGCGTAGGTGCCGGCGTCGTTCACGCCGTCGCTGGCGAACACGAAGGGAAAGCTGGTCTCCGCCAGCCAGTCGTGGAGGTCCTCGGCCGGATCCTGCGTGATGCCCAGCACCACGACGTTCTGGCCGTTGTTGAAGAGGCTCGCGTACTGATCACGGTACGCCGTCATCTGGACCGTTCAGCCACGGCCCCGCGCGCGGAAGAAGAAGGCGAGAACCACCGTCTTGCCCTGGAAATCGCTCAGGCGGACGGGCTCCGCCAGCACGCCGTAGCGCGTCGCGCCCCTCAGGGCGAAGTCCGGCGCCGGGGATCCCACGGCGACGAAGCCGTCCTCCCCGTAGGTGACGTCCTGCGCGGCGGTCTCCGCCGGGGCCTGTGCGTCCCCTTCCGCAGGGGGTGCCTCACCTCCGCACGACGCCAGGGCGAGGGTCGCGGCGGTGAGGAATGGAAGCATGCGGGCTCGATCCATGGGACCTTTCCGTAGGGTGAGGGTGCCGGCGCGGCCTTTCCGCGCCGCTCCCACCATAGGTTCGCCCGGGGCGCCGGCGCCACCCCGTGGAGCCGTGCCGACACCCCGGCGACCGTCAGTCCGAGCGGAGCGCCGCCGCGGGCGCCACCCGTGCCGCCCGCCGGGCCGGGAGATGGGCGGCCAGGGCCGCCACCGCGACGAAGATCAGCACGCTGCTGGCCAGCACCATCGGGTCCGCGCCCGCCACACCGAAGAGAACCGACTCCACCAGACGCCCCACGGCGAGGGCGCCCACCAGGCCCACGGCCACGCCCACGAGGGCGAGCTTCAGGGATCCCAGGACCACCGACCTGCGCACGGTGCTTCCGTCCGCGCCCAGGGACATGCGGATGGCCATCTCCCGGGTCCGCTGCGATACCGCGTAGCTCACCACCCCGTAGATGCCCAGGGCCGCCAGAAGGAGCGCGATGAGGCCGAACACCCCCAGCACCCCCGACCCCACCGTCCACTGGAAGGTGCTCTCCCTGACCACGTCGGTCATGGGGCGGAAGTCCACGGGAAGGTCCGGATCCACGTCGCGCATGGCGGCGCGCAGGGTGGGGACGAATGCCGTGGGCGGGCCATCTCCTCTGACGACGAGGAACCGCCGCTGGAGGGCCCGCCGTTCCAGGGGAAGGTAGACGACCGGGTCTCGGGTCAGGGAGATCCCGTCGTGATGGTGGTCTTCGATGACGCCCACCACCTGGACCTCCTGGGCCGGGTCCGACGTGTGGAGAAGGAGCGTCCGCCCCACCGCCTCGCCCTGGGGCCATAACGTGGCCGCCACCCGGCGCCCGACGAGCACGGGCTGGATGGAGCCGGGCTCCACCCCCTCGCCGGGGAGGAAGTCCCGTCCCGCCACGAGGTCGATCCCCGCGGCGTCCAGATATCCGGGGGAGCTCCAGAGGGTGTAGGCCATGGGCCAGTCCGCGTCCTCGGGAGGCGCGGCTCCGGGGAGCGCGTAGCCGGTCTGCTGCGTCTCGTGGTTCAGTGGCAGCGGGTAGACCGTCGCCGCCGCGCGGACGCCCGGGAGGCCCCGCGCTCGCTCGGTGACGCGCGTCCAGTATGCCGATCGGTCTTCCGGCTCGGGGTAGTCGCTCACGGGGGGGATGGCCTCCGCCGTGAGCATCTCGTCCACCGCCAGGCCCAGGTCGCTGCGGCCGAGCTCCACGGCGCTCCTGAGGAAGAGACCCGTGGCCGCCACCAGCACCACCCCCAGGGCGACCTCGGAGACCACCAGGGCCCGGCGGACCCTCAGCACCCGGTGGGCATGCCCGCCACCGGCGCCACCGGCCCGGAGGGAGGTGGTGAGATCCGAGCGGGTGGTGGCCCGGGCCGGCCACAGCCCGAACACGAAAGGTGTGGCCAGGGTCACGACCATGGTGAAGGCCAGCACCCTGCGGTCCAGGCCCGGATCACCCACCCGGTAGAAGTCTTCGGGAAGCACCGCGCCCAGCCCGCTGGTGGCCAGCGCCGCCAGCACCAGGCCCAACCCGCCGCCCACCACGGCCAGCACCGCGCTCTCCAGGAGGAGCTGCCGCACGAGCCGTCCGCGCCCCGCGCCCAGGGCGTTCCGCACGGCCAGCTCCCTCAACCGTGACTGACCCCGGCTCAACGTCAGGCTCGTGACGTTCACGCAAGCGATAAGGAGTACGGCCGCCACCGCGCCCAGGAAGCCGAACAGCCCGGCGCGGAGGATGTCCCAGCCGAAATTCAACGCCTCCCGCAGTCCCGCCGTGTGGATGCCGTCCCATCCTCCGTCGATCTCCGGGTGCTCCTCCGCCAGGGCCGCCTGGATCCTGGCGAGATCGTCCTGGAGGGCCCGAGGGGTGACGCCCGCGGCCATCCGCGCGACGATCAGGTCGCCCTGGACGCCCCGCGGCGCCGACGCCGCCGACCGGCCATCGGGGACCCACATCCGCACGCTTCCGAAGGGAAACACGAACTCGGGGGGCATCACGCCGACGACCTCGTGGGGTTCCCCGTCCAGGTCGATGAGGCGCCCCACCACGCCCGGGTCCCCCGCGTACCGGCGCTGCCAGAGCGCGTGGTCCAGGACCACCACCCGGGCGCCCGCCGGTCCTCCCTCCCCGACGCCGAAGGTCCGACCCAGCTGCGGCTCGGCGCCCAGCACGTCGAAGAGATTCTCGGAGACGACGCCGGCCGTCACGCGCTCCGGTCCCTCGGGTCCGGTGACGTTCACGCTCCTGTAGTGGTAGGCGGCCATGTCCTCCACCGTTCGCGATCGCGCCCGGAAGTCCTGCACCTGGGGCGGTGAGAAACGCGCCCATGTGAAGCCGCTGGAGCGGTCCACGTGACCCACCTGCACCAACCGGCCGGCGTCGGCGTAGGGAAGGGGGCGGAAGAAGTACGGGTTCATCACGGAGAACACCGCCGTGTTGGCCCCGATGCCCAGCGCCAGCGTGAGGACCACCACCAGCGCGTAACCCGGGCTCTTCCCAAGCGCCCGCACCGCGTAGCGCACGTCCTGTGTCCATCCTTCCAAGCTCATCGTCCTCCCCTCCCGTTCCCGTCGTCGTCGTGTCATGCGGGCCAGAACCCGCCTGGTCTCCTCCACGTCTCCGAAGCGGCGGAGCGACTCCTCCTCCGCCTCCCGCCGCGACCATCCGGCGGCCAGCAGCTCCTCCACGAGCTCCTCGAAGTGGAAGGCGAGCTCCTCGTCCACCTCACCCTCCGCCCCCCGCCGTCCTCGGCCCACCAGCCGCAGCACCCGGCGGGGGAGGGTCGGCCGGCTCACGATCCGCCCTCGGGCGCCGCCCCACCGCCGTACTCCGGCCCGAGGATGCGGGACACGGCGGCCGCGAACCGGTGCCAGGCCCTTGCTTCGGTGGCCAGCCGGGCGAGTCCCCCGTCGGTGAGGGTGTAGAACTTGGCGCGCTTGCCCTTGTCCGAGTGGCCCCAGTCGCTGGACACCAGGCCATCGTTCTCCAGGCGGTGCAGGGCCTGGTAGACGGCCCCGTCGTTCAGGTCCACCACGCCCTCCGACCGACCCCGGATGTCCTTGGAGACGGCGAATCCGTGGGCGGCTCCGTCCTTCAGGGCGCGCAGGACCAGGAGCTCGAGGGTCCCGGGCAGGATGTTGCGGTCGCCTGGTGGCATGCGGCTTCTCCGATGGTTGTCTAAGCAAGTGAGACAATCTGTGGAGGCCTACGGTTGGAAGCCGGGCAGGGTTTCGCGCCGACGCCTCGACGGCGTCCCGTGCTGGACAGACCTCCGCCCCTACCCTATATAGAAGACTCGGTAGCTGTCGCAGTGGCGGGATGGACCCGGGAAGGGGAGGGGCGGGATGTCGGGATCGATTCGGATGACCTATCTCACCGGGGTGGTGCTCCACGCCATCGCCTCGGGGCACCGG
>CAYGKI010000146.1:0-8097 GCA_964350235.1 uncultured Gemmatimonadaceae bacterium
GACGACGGCCCGGCGGCGTGACCGGGAGGCTCACCGGCGAGGATCCCATATCTCTTCCGGAAACGGGGGCACGGCTTCCATGGATTCCCGGACCAGGCTCAGCTCCCGGAAGTCGGTGAGGTGCCGGTAGGTGGCCTGGATCGGGCGAGGGCTCTCCTCCCCCACCACGAGCTCCACCTCCTCCACCACGCGTCCACCCCGCAACACGTCCACCCGCTCGAGCATGGTTCCGGCGACCTGGTAGTGGAGCTCGGTTCCGTCGGGATACGCGTACCGGAGACGGACGCTTCCGTCCTCCAGCCGATCACCGCCGGCGAAGCGCGCACCGGGCGACGGATGGACCACACCGAGCGCCGCCCACATCAGGTCCGGCGGAGGGAGCATGTCGTCGGGGGCACCGGGCGGAAGACGGATCTCGGAGTCCACCAGCGCTGCGCGGAGCGCCGTCTCCCCGTTGTCCAGGAACAGGTCGAGGCGGGCCCGGGCAGGAGGGGACACGCGTGCCGCGCCGCGCCCTCGCGCCCGAACGCCCCGCTCGTTGGCGCGCCACCCGAACACGATCTGAAGCGGCTCGCGCAATCGCGTGGCGTCCTCCAGGCCCAGGGCCAGCACCTCCGCGTCCGGGACCGGCGCCACCACCGCCGGGCGCCCCGGAACGCAACCCACCAGCAGCAGCACACCCATCAACAGCCCCAGGCGCGGGCCGCCGGGCTCGATGTGGGGGCTTGAGTGGGTCATGTGCCGTGGCCGGAGGTTCGGAGGGTCTCGGAGCTTCCGCGGGAGGGAGATGCGAGTTCCGCGCCAGCAGCCGCCATCGGCTCCCACGGTGATGCAAAGTAGCGCATCGCCGCGCTCCGGCGGAGCCCATCGGAGGCCCGCGGAGACCCCCGGCGGCGTCCGGCCAACGGCCGACGGGGACACGACTGGCCGCGTGCCGCGGGAAGCTCGGGCCTTCCGACGCGTCACGGTTCTTGCCTACCTTCGCTGCGTGACTTCCCAGAAACCGGTGTACCTCGCCTCCGACGTCCATTTCGGCGCCGACCCGCGTGCCCAGGAGCAGGCGTTCCTGGCGTGGATGGAGCACGCCGCGGCCCGTGCCGGCCGGATCGTGATCAACGGCGACCTCTTCGACTTCTGGTTCGAGTACCGCCAGGGCCCGACCCGAGGCTACGACGAGCTCCTCGGCCTTCTCCGAAGCATCGTGGACGGCGGTACCCCCGTGACGCTCATGGGCGGGAACCACGACTGGTGGGGCGGTCGCTATCTCACCGAGGAGATCGGCGTGGAGTTCCTCCGCGGCCCCGTCGTCCGGAGCTACGCGGGACACCGGACCTTCATGGCCCACGGCGACGGACTCGGGCGG
Organism: uncultured Gemmatimonadaceae bacterium; assembly: GCA_964350235.1. GTDB lineage: Bacteria > Gemmatimonadota > Gemmatimonadetes > Longimicrobiales > Gaopeijiaceae > JAWLHJ01. Next base: position 1,364 of record CAYGKI010000146.1, read on the forward strand.
GGAGATTGGGGGTACAGGGTCCTCAAGCCCATCCTCCAGAGCGCCTTCACCCGGTGGACGTTCGGCTGGCTGCCGCCCGCGTTGGGGGATCGCATCGCTGGACGGGCCTCCCGTACGGGACACCGCTGGACCGAGCCCAACGCCCGTCAGCATGCCCGCGCCAGGGCGCTCGCGGCGTGGGCGGAAGAGAAGCTCCGGACGGATCCGGCGTTGGACCTCGTCGTCCTGGGGCACGCGCACGTGCCGTCGGCTGTGGAAGTGGAGCCGGGCCGGTGGTACGTGAACTCGGGGGATTGGGTCTTCCGCCGCACCTTCGTGGTCCTGGAGGAGGGGGAGGCCCCTCTGCTGACCGAGTGGGGCGCGGGCGCCGAACACCGCGGGGCCTCCGCATGAAGCGACCACGAGCCGCGACCCGCACGCTCCTCGTGACGGCGCTCATGACGTTGGGCGCCACGGGGACCGCGCTCGGGCAGGACGTGCCTCCCAGGGCACCCACCCCCGACCTGGCTCTGGGCCCCTCCGTCCTCGATCCGCCCAGCCCGGGGGGCGCTTTCCTCCGGTCTCTGGCCGTGCCCGGATGGGGCCATGCCGCCATCGGCGCAAAGGGCCGCGGCGCGTTCTACGTCATCACGGAAGGCGGCACGTGGTACACGCTCATACGCACACGCCTCCGTCTGCTGAACGCGAGGGACCATCTGGACCTGAGGGAGCGCGCCGTACGCGCTTCGTTGGCCTCGGACGGAATCACCGACCCCGACGAGATCGAGGCCAGGCTGGAGTCCGACCCCGGGGTCGTCGACGCCCGGCGCCTGGTGTCCTCGCGGGAGTCGCAGCAGGAGGACTGGGTGGCGCTCGCCGTCTTCCTCATGCTGCTGAGTGGCGCCGACGCGTACGTGTCGGCCCACCTCGCCGGATTCCCGGACCCCATCGACGTGGGGGTGCTTCCTGGCCCCGGCGGCGGGGTGGAGCTGGCGGTACGGATCCCCGTCCCCGGCCCCTGAGGTCGGCGAAGCTGGCGGGAACGTGTGGGAATCGAACCCACCCACCCGGGTTCTAGCCGGGCTGCACGGTTTTGAAGACCGCCGGAGACACCAGTCCCCCTCCGCTCCCTCTACAGCTCACACGCACCGAGCCTCACCTGGAGGCGACGGAGCATAGGCCTGGGGCCGCCACCGGCCAACCCCCACGGGGCTCCCGGAGCGCGCTCTAATCGCGTGTCAGTCGCCCACCCGGGCCACGCACTCGATCTCGACACCCGACCCCTTGGGGAGGGCCGCGGCCTGAACCGCCGCCCGAGCCGGACGGTGATCCCCGAAGTGCCGCGCGTAGACCTCGTTCATCTCCTGGAAGTCGCCCATGTCGGCCAGGAAGACCGTGGTCTTCACCACCTGGGCCATGGACGAGCCCGCGCCTTCGAGCACCGCGCGCAGGTTCCGCAGCACCAGATCCGTCTGGCGAGCGATGGTGCCGCGCTCCATCTCTCCCGTCGACGGATCCAGCGGGATCTGCCCGGAGCAGAACACGAAGCCGCCGGAGACGACGGCCTGGGAGTACGGTCCGATGGCGGCGGGCGCCGCGTCGGTCTGAATCGGTCGGAGGTCGGTCATGCGTGAGAATCCTCGTGTTGATGGGGCGGCGTCCTGACGCCGCCGGTGTGATAGGCTCTGACGTGCTCCAAGAGCTCCTCCGGTGACACCGTCGCGACCCCGGGCTTGCCCACCTCGATGGCCGCCGCGTGGTTGGCCATGAGGGCGGCCTCCTCCACCGAGCCGCCCGCGGCGAGCACGACGGCCACCACGGCCGTCACGGTATCGCCGGCCCCGGAGACGTCGTAGACCCCCCGAGCGGCGGTGGGCACGCGGACGAGCGCGCCGGCGTCGGTCTGGAGGGCCATCCCCCGCTCCCCCAGCGTCAGAAGGAGGTGACGGGCATCCAACCGCCTCCTCGTGCTTTCCATCCACGCGACGTCGGTGGGATGGATGAAGGAGCCCAGGGCGTCCTCCAGCTCCTTGGCGTTCGGCTTGAACACCGTGGCTCCGCGATACGCGAAGAAGTTCCTGCGCTTGGGATCCACCACGGACGGCAGATCGCCTCGGCGCGCCGTATCCAGGGCTCGTTGGATCACAGGCGGGACCAGGACCCCCTTGTTGTAGTCCTCCATGACCAGCACATCGCTGTCGGCACCCAGCCTCTCCACGGTGTCGGCGAGCGCCTCGGCCAGACCGCCCTCGGCGTCGGCGTCCACTTCGTGATCGAAGCGCACCACCTGCTGGCGCCGCGCCAGGATCCGGGTCTTCACCGTGGTGGGTCGCTCCGACGTACTGACAATGCCCTCCGTCCGGACCCCCAGCGCCTCCAGCGCCTCCTTCATGGCCTCGCCAGACACGTCCCGGCCGGCGAGCCCCACCACCCTGCAGGTCGCCCCCAACGCCGCCACGTTGGCGGCGACGTTCCCGGCGCCCCCCACCGCCGACGACTCCTCCTCCACCCTGACCACGGGCACGGGGGCCTCGGGCGACACCCGGTCCACCACGCCCGATATGTAGCGATCCAGCATGAGATCCCCCACCACCAGGACCCTGGTCCCCCGGACCGCCGAGAGGAGCGCCTGGGCACGCTCCACGGTCAGCCGGTCCATGGCTCCCTCCCCCTGCCCTCCAACGCGATCCAGCGCCAGGCTTCTCCGTCGCGGGCCAGCAACCGGTCCTGGAGGTTCACCGAGACGCAGACGTGGTTGGGCACGATGCGGATCCGGTCTCCCACCGTCGGCGTCCATTCCGAGCCGGAGAGGTCCAGCACGCCGTGCTCTTCGGAGAGCGCACGCACCCTCACCTCAGGATGCTCCAGGACGAAGCCGTACCCCGCGTCTCCCCCTCGTTCTTCTTTGGCCAGCGCCTTGGACCCGGCGTCCACCACGGCATGTCCGGAGACGGCGGTGCTCACCACCGTCGTCAGTACCGTATACGCCAGATCTTCCACGCGGGCGGTCCCGACGGCCAGTCCCTCACGGTCGTGGAAGATGCACGAGCCCGAGCGGATCTCCGTGAGACCTCCCATCTCGTGGCTCCTCCAGAGCGTGGGGGTGGATCCGCCGCTGACGATCTCCGGCTCCAAGCCCTCGGCCCGCAGCGCCCGGATCGCGGCATCCACGCGCTCGGCGACGCGGGCCAGGGCCGGCCCTTGATCCTCTTGCGGGCCCCGGATGTGCCCCGGATAGAACTGGATCCCCCGGAAGGTCACGCCCTCCGAGGCCCCGACCAGCCGCGAAAGCACCACGGCCTCCTCCACGGTCTCCACACCGACGCGACCGAGCCCCACGTCCAGCTCCACCAGCACACCCACCACCACCCCCGCGCGGGCGGCCGCTTCGGCGAGGGGCCGGACGACGGCGGAGGAGTCCAGCGCAACCTTCAAGTCCGTCCGGGCGGCCACCTTAACCACACGGTCGAGCTTCGAGGCGCCCACCGGGGGATACGCGAGAAGGATGTCCCCGGTGAGGGACGACATGACCTCCGCCTCGCGCGGGGTGGCCACGGTGAGCCCCGACGCCCCGGCATCCAGCTGGATCCGGGCAACCTCCAGAGACTTGTGCGTCTTGATGTGGGGGCGCCAGCCGAGCCCGTGCGCGGCGGCGTATTCCGCAACCCGACGAGCGTTCGCGCGTACCCTGGCGAGATCGACGGTCCCGACGGGCGTCTCGGCGTCCTCCACGTCCACCGGCTCGTGGGCCGTCACAGCACGGCGTCCAGGGCGGCGAGAAACTCCTCGTCCCCCTCGGGGATGGGCCCGAACCGCAACCACCGCAGCGTGCCGTCGCGGTCGATGAGGAACGTGGCCGGGAGCCCCAGGGCCTGATACAGGTCCATGCCGCGCATGGCCGGGTCGTGGAGGATGGTGTAGCCCACGTCGTACTCGTCGACGAACATCCGCACGGCGTCGGCCTGACCCCGGGTATCCATGGAGACGCCCACCACGCGGAAGCCCCGGTCCCGGTGCTCCTCGAAGATCTCCTGAAGATAGGGGGTCTCCTCCCGGCAGGGCGTGCACCAGGTGGCCCACAGGTTAAGGAGCACGACCTCGCCGCGCAGCGACGCCAGGGAGACCGTGTCCCCCTCCAGCGTGACCGCGGCATAGTCTCTGGCCGGCTCCCCGACCCTGGGTGGCCCCTGACGCTCGGCGGGCGCGCACGCGGCCAGGAAGCCGGTGACGGCCACGGCCATCCACGCCGCGGTCCGGATCCTTCCGTTCCCCAGCTGCATTCGGGTCTCCTCTATCGGTCCGAGAGATTCATGCGCACCATTCTCACCCGTGACTGCTCGCCGGACACGTCGGTCCAAGCGAGCAGCACACCCCCGCCGGGCGCGGGGGCCATGCGCGGGAACCCACTGGCCCGCGCGGACGAGGACTCGGACACCGTGCCGCTGGAGGTGGCGTCTCCGTCGACGCCCACCTCGCGCACACGCAGCGCGGCCGTCTCCTCACCGGTCTGCTCCAACCAGCTGACCGACACCCGCCCCCCGTCCAGATGGAGAACGTCCACGCGACCGATGGGGTTCCCGTCGTCGACGGTGACGGGCTCCGAGAAGGTGGCGCCGCCGTCCAGGGAGAACGCGACCTTCACGCGGGGAACGTCTCCCGCTCCCGTGAACCACGCCACCGCCACGTCGGTGCCGCGGGCCGCCACGGCGGGTCCGTTCACGGGACAGCCGGCGATCTCCCAGCCGTCGTCGTGGACCGCCACCCCCTCCGTCCACGTCCCGTCCACGTGACGAGTGATGTAGATGTCACGGATCTCCGCCTCCGTACGGTCGCGATAGACCGCTACCGGACCCGCGGCCGCCATGGCCAGATCCGTCTGACAGCAGTCGCAAACACGCCCGTCCACGAGCGTCTCCGGGCCCGGCCCACCCACCCCGCCCGCCCGGCGGAACCGGAGCGTCATCTCTTCGGTGGCGGGACCGTGCGCCCCATCGGCGTACTGTCGTCCGTCCAACCACATCATGCCCATCTCTCCCGGACCCATGGGAACCATGGAGACGAACCCGTGCTCGGTGGGGCTGTCGTCGTCGTGCGGGGTCCAGGGCTCGGACCATGCGGCCCCACCGTCGGTGGAGTGGACGACCCGCACGCCGTAGTCGTACCCGCCCATGGCGCCGCGCTCGAGCCAATGGGCGAACAACGTGCCGTCGGGCGTGGCGGTCACCGAGGGAAAGTCGGCCCAGTTCACAAAGAAGCGGTCGCTCTCCCGGACGGTCCGGGGCTCGCTCCACCCAGCCGCCGTCATCCGCGCCAGCCTGAGCCGATAGGCGTCACCGTCACCCGGCTCCAGCCAACTCAGGTTCACCACCCCGTCGTGCTCGGAAAGGAACGGCTCTGCGCTGCCCGAGCCAACCGGCGGGGTGAGCTCGGTGATGGACACGAACGGGGGCTCGGGGGTATCGGAAGAACAGGCAGCGACTGCCGCCAGAACCAGGGTCCCGAGGGCCGTGCGCTTGAGGAGTGTGCTGGGCATCGGCTGGGTTCCTCTCCGGGGGATCAGGAACGGACGCGGGGGGCCGGGGGTTCGATTTGCGTACCAAGACGCGAACCCGGAGAATCTCGGTGCGGGCCCCACGTCGGTCAAACGAGTCTGAAGCAGCCTGTGCAACTCCGTCCGTCCCGTTCGTCCTATGGAGGACAGTGGGCACGACGGCTCAGACCGGAACTCGAAAGATCATCAGGTGAAGATCATGCGCTTCCCCAAAAGCGGCACGACGCGTTTCCTCATGGTGGCCCTGCTCGCGTCCAGCGCGGCGGCGGCGCTCCCGGAAGGCGCCTCCGGTCAGTACTTCGGCCGGAACAAGGTACAGTTCGAGGACTTCGATTTCCGCGTCATGCAGACGCCCCACTTCGACCTCTACTTCTATGGGGACGAGCCGGAGCCCATCGAGGACGCGGCGCGCATGGCCGAGCGGTGGTACGAGCGGCTGGCCCGCACGTTCCAGCACGAGTTCGAGGCCTCCAAGCCGCTCATCCTCTACCGGGACCACCCGGACTTCCAGCAGACCAACACCCTTTCCGGGAGCATCGGAGACGGCACGGGTGGTGTGACCGAGTCGCTCAAGAACCGGGTGATCATGCCCTTGACGGGCTCCTATTGGGACACCGACCACGTCCTGGGCCACGAGCTGGTCCACGCGTTCCAGTACAACATCGCCCAGTCCCGGCGAGGCGGGGGCCTCCAGGGACTCTCCGCCCTGCCGCTGTGGCTCATCGAGGGTATGGCCGAGTACCTGTCCGTGGGCCGCGACGATCCGCTGACGGCCATGTGGATGCGCGACGCCATCCGACGGGACGAGCTCCCCACCATCCGCCAGATGACCCGGGACTCCCGGTTCTTCCCGTACCGCTTCGGTCAGGCCCTCTGGGCATACATCGGAGGCACGTACGGGGACGACGCCGTCATCCAGGTCTTCCGCCGGTCGCTCCGCGTCGGGTTCGAAGGCGCCATCCGCCAGGTGCTCGCCCAGCCCACCGACACCCTCTCGCTTCGGTGGAAGGAGCAGGTGGCCCGGGACTACACGCCCCTGTTGGCGGGGCGGGAAGCCCCGTCGGAACAGGGCAACCTGATCCTGGCGCCCAGCACCGGCTCGGGACGGACGAACATGTCCCCGTCCATCAGCCCGGACGGTCGCTTCGTGGCGTTCCTCTCGGAGAAGGACCTCTTCTCGGTGGATCTCTTCCTGGCCAACGCC
>CAYGKI010000147.1:0-7777 GCA_964350235.1 uncultured Gemmatimonadaceae bacterium
TGGTGGGCGAGTCGGGCTCGGGCAAGTCGGTGTCGGCGATGACCGTGCTTGGGCTGGTGCCCTCGACCCCGGCGCGGGTCGAGCGGGGGGAGATCCGCTACCGGGACCGAGACGGCAAGGCCATCGACCTGCTGGACCAGGAAGACCAGCCGGACAGCGGTCTCCACAACCGGGTGGGCGACCTCTACGTCAAGGTCGGCGACTACGAGAAGGCCATCGAGCACTACGATCGTGCCATCGAGCTGTACCGGGACACGTACCTGCTCAACAACGCCATCGCGGTCTGCAAGAAGATCGTTCGCCATGTTCCGGGCCGGAACCAGGTGTTCCGGACCATGGGACAGATCCGGGCGGAGCAGGGCTTCACCTCCGACGCGAGGGAGAACTTCCTCCGCTACGCCGAGCTGATGCAGGAAGCCGGCGACCTGGACGAGTCCTTCCGCGCCCTGGTGGAGTTCGCGGATCTGGTCCGTGACGATGTGGACGTCCGCATCACCGTGGCCGATCAGATGCTCGCCAACGACCGGGTGCTCGACGGGATCGAGCAGCTGAAGATCGCCTACCAGATCTTCAAGCTGGCCGAGCGCGACGACCGAGCCTTCGGCCTCGAGGCACGCCTGTTGGAGCTCGACCCCGACGTGGACTTCGATCGGCTGGCCGCCGAGGCGCAGAGGTCGGCCGCCGCCGACGACGACGGGTTCGAGTACATGCGGCCCTTCGGTGAGGAAGAGGAGCTGCCCGCCCCCGAGGAGGACCAGCCGGTGGTCGAGGCCGCCGAAGAGGCGGAGCCGCGGGACGACGGCGCCTCGACGGAAGGAGCGACGGACGCCGACGAGGCCCCGCAGGTCGAGGAGGTCGGTGGCGCGCTGGTGGAGGATCCCATGTCGGAGGCCGTCTCCGACGCGTGGGAGGAGGCGCTGGGCGCCGACGAAGAGGCGGAAGATCTCCCGCTCATGGAGAGCCCGGAAGCGGAGCCGGGGGAGCTGCCGCTCATGGACGAGGCGGCCGAGGAGGAGGCGGACTCCACGGACTTCCCGCTCCTGGGCGGCGAAGACGAGGACGACACCGAAGAGGCGGACGACCTCCCGCTGATGGAGAGCCCGGAGGAGGAGCCGGCGGAGCTGCCGCTCATGGACGAGGCGGCCGAGGAGGAGGCGGACTCCGCGGACTTCCCGCTCCTGGGCGGCGAAGACGAGGACGACACCGAAGAGGCGGACGACCTCCCGCTGATGGAGAGCCCGGAGGAAGAGCCGGTGGAGCTGCCGCTCATGGACGAGGCAGCCGCGGCGGAAGAGGACTCCGTGGACCTCCCGCTCATGGGCGACGAGGACGAGGGCCCCGCCGAGGACGCCGTCGCGCTCCCGCTGGAGGAGCATTCCTCCGAAGGCGACGAGGAAGAGGATGAGCCCGCCCCTCTTCCGTTGATGGACTCCGGATCGGGCGACGGTGTGGAGACGCCTGAGCCGGAGGCGACTTCCGAGCAGTACGTGGACCTGACCTCCATGATCTTCGGGGATGAGCCGGAGCAGCCCAAGACCACCCGTTTCCGCGTCCAGTACGAGGAGCCCACGGGGGACGAGGCCGCGGACTTCCAGAAGATGCTGTCCCAGTTCAAGGAGAAGGTCTCCGAGAACCTGGACGCCACCGACGTCAAGGCGCACTACGACCTGGGTACCGCCTACAAGGAGATGGGGCTGCTGGACGAGGCCATCTCCGAGTTCCAGTCCGCGCTGAGGGCTTCGGCGGACCACTTGCCCACCTACGAGCTCATGGGACAGACCTTCCTCGAGATGGGGAAGAACGAGGCCGCGGTGAAATCCCTGGAGCGCGCCCTGAAGATCCCCACCGCCGTGGAAGACGAGTTCCTCGGGATCTACTACTACCTGGCGCGGGCCTACGAGACGCTCGGCATGCGGGACTCCGCCGTCGAGTTCTACGACCGGGTCTTCTCCCTCGACATCAACTTCGCGGATGTCACGGAGCGTCTCCGTGCCCTCCGTTGACGCTTCGGCCCTCTTGAGCCGCGCCGAGAGGGGAACGCCCTCGGAGCTCTCCGCCATCCAGGCGCCCGTGCGCGACATGCTGGACCGGGTGGCGGGCGAGATCCGCAGGATCGTGGTCTCCGACTTCGAGATGATCGAGGACGTGAACGAGCACCTCCTGTTCATGCAGGGGAAGCTGTTTCGTCCGACCCTCCTTCTTCTCTCCGACGCAGTGGGCGGCGGGGAGGGGGAGGACGCGCTGACGCTGGCCGCGGTGGTGGAGCTGGTGCACCTGGCCACCCTCGTCCACGACGACTCCGTGGACCATTCGGTGCTCCGTCGGGGCCTACCCACGGTGAACGCTCTCTGGACCCACCAGATCGCGGTCATCATGGGCGATTACCTCTACTCGCGCGGCGTCTCCGAGCTGGCCCGTGTGGGCAACCTGGACGCGCTGGCGGTGCTGGCCAACGCCGCCAACGAGATGTCCGTAGGAGAGATGAGGCAGCTCACTTCGTACGATGCGCTCGACTTCTCGGAGGCGGACTACTACCGGCTCATCGCCGCCAAGACGGCCTCACTCATGTCCGCGGCCTGCGAGATGGGTGCGCTCTCCGGTGCCCCGGCCTACCGGGAGCCGTTGGCGCGCTACGGGCATGCGTTGGGCATGGCGTTCCAGATCGCAGACGACCTGCTGGACTACACCGGCTCCGCCGAGGTGACGGGCAAGCCCACGGGTCACGATCTTCGGGAACGGAAGGTGACGCTGCCGCTGGTCGGGGCACTGAGGGACGCCTCCGAAGCAGAGGACCAGGAGATCCGGCGCTTCTTCACCCGTGTCGACCCCAGCGACGACGAGATCGCACGGATCGTGGAGATCGTCGTGGGGCGTGGTGGGCTGGAATATGCCCAGGGGAAGGCCGCCGAGTATGCCGACCGCGCTCGCGAGGCGCTGCGCGAGCTGCCCGGCGGCGAGGCGGTGGTGGCCCTGGAAGCCGCGGTCTCCTACGCCGTGGATCGGAGGAGGTAGGTCGATCCTCGGGGGAGTGCGCTCGAAGATCGCTGGGCTGCTCGCGGACAGCGTGGCGGGGGACTTCATGCTGACGTCGGTGCACGCCTCGGTGGGACCGCTCGCGGTGGATCTCGTGGCCGTAGCGTTCGAGCTCGGGCCGCTGGTGCTGACATTGAACTTTCTGACGTTGGTCGGTATCGCCATCGTCGCTCTGGTCGCGCGCTCGCTGATCTGAGCCGATCGGCTCGGATGGCCCCGCGCCCACAACGAGGGGTTTCACGACCCCACGGAGGTTTCGACAATGGGTTTAGGTGGATTCGGAATGGGGGAGATGATCTTCATCTTCCTGATCGTGCTCCTCCTGTTCGGAGCCAAGCGCCTCCCGGAGATCGGGTCGTCGCTGGGCAAGGGAATCCGCGAGTTCAAGAACTCGGTCAGCGATATCGAGAAGGAGCTCAAGGTCCCCGATCAGCGGCAGCAGCTCAAACGGCCACCGGCTCAGCCCGCGGCTCAGCCCGCCGCCAAGACGGCGGACCGCGGAGCCTGAGCGAGTCCTCCTCGACGAACTCCTGATCCGACGGATCCAGCCCTGGCGGAGGCACTGCGTCGCGGGCAGTTGAAGTCTGCAGTCTGGAGAAAAGGAAAGCGGCCACCGGGCAACGCCCGGTGGCCGCTTCTTCGTACGGTCGAGGCGGACCGCCCGATCTAGAAGCCCATGGGCATCTGGATGGGCGCCTCCTCGTCCGGAGCCTGGAGGACCTCGGCGCGCCGGTCCACGATCACGGCGGACTCGCGCAGGGCGGTGATCCACTCGTCCAGACGCTGCTGCTGCAGGGACGCGATGACCTGATCGCGCTGCAGCGAGACCTGCGTCTCCCACGCGGCGGAGTCCGCCGGGGTGTGGGACACGACCTCGATGATGAAGGCGTTGGCGGCGGTGGTCACCACGTCGCTCACCTCACCCACCGGAGTGCCGAACGCCGCGCCGATGGCGGCGTTCTGCCGACCGATGCCCGGAACGAAGTCCTGTCGGCTGAACGGCCCGGCGGTGCGGAGCTCGAGGCCCTGGTCGGCGGCCACGTTGGCCAGGGACTCACCACCTCTGACGCGGTCGAGCACCCCGCTGGCTTCCTCCTCGGCCCGGGCGAGCTTCTGCTCCAGACGAAGCCTGGACTCGATGGAGGTCCGCACGTCCGTCAGCGGCAGGACACCCGCGGGCTCCGACTCCACCAGCTCCAGCGCGTAGAAGGCCTGGCTCGTCTCGTAGACCAGCGAGACGTCTCCCGGGAGAGCCTCTTCGAAGGCCCAGTCCGCGCCCTCCGACACCTGGCCGGCGCCGGTCAGGAACGGGAAGTCCTCGCTCATCTCGACGGTGGTGTACGTCGCGCCCACCGCGGCGGCCGCTTCCTCGAGGGAGCGCTCCTCGCTCATGTCCTCCAGCGAGTCGGCCAGGGTGAGAATGCGGATCTCACTGTCGTCCGTCAGCTCGATGGGGATGAGCACGTGCCGGGCCTGTACGCTGTCCTGGCCCCAACGGTCCTGCACCTCGATGAGGTGGTACCCGAAGGGGGTCTGCACCGGCTGGGTGATCTGACCCACCGGTGCGGAGAAGGCGGCATCGTTGAACGCGGGTGACATCTCGCCGGGCAGGAAGACGCCGAGCTCACCGCCCAACGCCGCCGTGCCCTGGTCCGCCGACTCACGCCGGGCCACCGTTCCGAAGTCCTCGCCGCCGACGATCTGCGCCCGAACCTCCCGAGCACGCTCCAGCGAGGCCGCCGTGTCCGCCGCGGAGGGCGTCTTGGAGAGCACCGCGGCGCGCACGGTGGCGCGGGCCGGCACCTCGAACTCCTCCTGGTTGTCCTCGTAGTACTCCTCGATGGCCGACTCCGACACCGTGAAGTCGGCGTCGGGATACCGGGTCGCCGGATCGAACGGAACGAAGCGGATCTCCACCTGCTCATTGGCGTCGCGGTAGCGCTGCCAGAGGTCTCCGTCGCTCACGAAGATCCCGGACGTCACCTGACGCAGCAGCTTGCCCCGCGGGATCACGTCCCGGTAGAACGCCTCCAGGATGAGCAGCTGCTCCGGAGGCAGGGTCGCCAGGAAGGCCTGATAGCTCTGGAGGTCGAACTGGCCCTGGGTGTTGATGAACTGGGGGCGGAGATAGTCGGGCGGGCTGAACTGGGCCGCCTCGCTGATCTCCTGGTCCGACACCGTGATGCCCCGCTCCCGCAGCTCCTGCTGGATGAGGATCTGGGTCACCACTTCGTCGAAGGCCGCGTCCTCGATCTCCCGATTCTGCTGGGAGGTGATCATCCCCTCCTGGGAGTTCTGGACCTGGTCGTACAGCCTCCGATAGGCCGCCATGTAGGCATCGTACGGGACGGGGTCTCCGTTCACGCTACCGATCTCGCCCAAGGAGCCGGAGCTCATGCCGCTGGCGTCCATGCCCCACTCGAAAACCATGAGCGCGACGAAGGCGAGCGCCGTCACGAGCATGATCGGCTTCGTCGCTTCCCTCATTTGACGCATCATAAGACGGCGTCTCCTACGGCCCAGACCGGGTTGAAGATGCTGCGTGAAGAGAACCGGAAGGATAACCGGTCGTCGTGTCCGTCTCAACGGAACTACGGACGGGTGTGAGGCGGTGTTCCCTTCCTGCGTCGGTCTCGGGCCTCGCGTTGACACTTTTTCCCGCCCGTCCGTATCTTGCGACCGCATGCGCAGGGCACGCTTCAGGCCCTGACGCTCCTCCGTCCTGCGACCTGACAGCTCCGGAGTCTTCGTGCTCGAGCCACTGGAAGTAGAGATCCGGACGCTCCACGCCATCCTAGGGTCCGAGCGGGACCCGGACGGGCGGGCCTTCGCTCCCCTCGCCGACGCCTACCGCCGGGCCGGTCAGCCGCGGAAGGCTTTGGGCCTTCTCACCGACGGGCTGACGCGGCTGCCCGACTTCGCCTCCGGCCATGTCGTGGCCGCACGCCTCTATGCCGAGCAGGGGCTCCTCGAGGAAGGGGAGCTGGCGGCACGTCGAGCCCTGGAGCTGGACTCGGAGAACGTGAGCGCGCTCGCCGTCCTGGTCCGGGTGCTCGACGCCACGGGCCGCACCGGCGATGCGGCGGATGCCTACGCCACCCTGGAGGAGCTGGAGCCCGAGATCCTCCACGAGGAGGGTGTGTCGCGGCCGGAGCCCGTCCTGGACGTGGCCGACCTGGCGCCCGAGGCGGCGGAGGAGGTCCTGGACGTGGCCTCGCTGGCGCCGGAGGAAGATGTCGTCGACGTGGCGGCGCTGGCGCCGGAGGAGGATGTCGTCGACGTGGCGGCGTTGGCGCCGGACGAGGACGAGGTGGTGCTCGAGGTGGCCGACCTGGCGCCGGAGGGGGAGGAGGAGGTCCTGGACGTGACCTCGCTGGCGCCGGAGGAGGAGGTGTTCGACGTAGCGGCCCTGGCGCCTGAGCCCGAGGAAGCGGTGTTCGACGTGGCGGCCCTGGCACCTGAGCCCGAGGAAGCGGCCATCGACGTGGCGGCGCTGGCGCCGGGCGAAGACGAGGCGGTCCTCGAGGTGGCCGACCTGGCGCCCGAGGCGGCGGAGGAGGTCCTGGACGTGGCCTCGCTGGCGCCGGAGGAGGAGGTCGTCGACATGGCCGCGCTGGCGCCCGAGGAAGCCACCGTCGACGTCGCTGCAGTGGCGCCGGAGCCGGAGGAAGGGCCCAGCGAGCCGTACGAGCCGCGGAAGGGCTCCGCGCCGCGTATCTACACCCGAACCCTCGGTGAACTCTATGCCAAGCAGGGCTTCCTGGACCGGGCCGTCGAAGTGTTCCGGCAACTGAGGTCGGAGCATCCCGAGGACGACGGAATCGCTCAGCGTCTCCGGACGTTGGAGGCCCAGATGGACGGCTCCCTGGCGACCGACGACGCGGCGGAGGCATCCGAGCGCATGGAGCGTGCGCGCGCGCGCGACGAGGAGTTGGAGGCGTTGGCCCGTGACCTTGCCGAGCATCGGGAGCGTCAACCGGAGATCGACACGCCGTTCGCCTGGACGAACGCGGAGGATTCCGACGAAGACGGCGGTCCGGACGGGGAGGGGAGCGGTCCGCGCATCGGGGACTACTTCCAGGATCTCCTGGGCTACCGTTCCGGCGGGGGCGCCGAGTGAAGGTCGCCGTCGTCCACGGTCCCAACCTCAGACTGCTGGGTCGGCGCGAGCCCGAGGTCTACGGGCACTGGACGCTGGCGGACGTGGATGACGCGCTGGCCGAAGTGGGGAAGGAGCTGGGCGTGGAGTTGGAGACGTTCCAGTCCAACCACGAAGGAGCCCTGCTCGACTTCATCGAGGAGGCCTCCGCCAGGGTGTCGGGGTTCGTCGTGAACCCCGGCGCATTCACGCATACTTCCGTGGCGCTCCGGGACGCGCTCACCGGCGTGGAGCGCCCCTTCGTCGAAGTCCACCTTTCCAACACGGCGGCCAGGGAGCCCTTCCGTCATCACTCGTATCTCTCGGGTGTGGCGACGGGTGTGGTTTATGGCTTCGGCATCCACAGCTATCTTCTTGGGCTCCGGGGCCTGGTGGCCCGGCTCCGCGGCTGACCGCGGGGCAAGTCCAGACACACGATCCTCTACGCGAGGCCGCATGGCGAGCACCGCGGATTTCCGCAACGGGATGGTTCTGGAGATCGACGGCGATCTCTGGACCATCACCTATTTCCAGCACGTGAAGCCCGGCAAGGGCGGCGCCTTCGTGCGCACCAAGCTCAAGAACGTCCTCACCGGGTCGGTGGTG
>CAYGKI010000147.1:7787-8093 GCA_964350235.1 uncultured Gemmatimonadaceae bacterium
AGACGTATCGGGCCGGTGAGAAGGTCACCGACGTGCGTCTGGAGCGTCGGCCGGTGACCTACAGCTACAACGACGGCCTGCTGTACCACTTCATGGATGCGAACACGTTCGAGATGATCCCCATCTCCGGGGACCTCCTGGGCGACGAGCAGCTCCAGTACCTGAAGGAGAACATGGAGTGCGAGGGCCTGGTGCATAACGACAAGGTCATCAGCGTCGAGCTCCCGCAGTTCGTGGAGCTGGAGGTGACCAAGACCGATCCGGGGCTCCGGGGCGATACCGCCCAGGGTGGGACCAAGCCCGCGA
>CAYGKI010000148.1:0-5286 GCA_964350235.1 uncultured Gemmatimonadaceae bacterium
GCGCGGGCGTTGAGCCGGCGGAAGGCGGCGCGCGAAGAACGGGCCGCGCTGGCGCTGCCGCCCTCCTAGACGACAGCCTTCTAGGACACCACGTCGTAGAGCAGACGGTAGTACTGCACGCGAGGCTCGTCTCGGTCCACGCCGTAGGCGCGGAGAAACCGTTCTTCGAACCCGGGCCCGAGATTCCAGGTGAGACTCCAGGTCGCCACGGCGAGGTCCCACCAGCGGTCGGCGACACCCAGTTCGCCGAGGTCGAGGATCCCGGTCGGGGACCAGTCCTCGACCATCACGTTCGGCAGACAGAAATCACCGTGACAGACGACCAGATCCTCTGACGGGGGTCGGTGCTCCTCCAGGTGCGCGAGGGCCGAGCGTGCCGAGTGGCGGGCGAACTCCTCATGGA
Source organism: uncultured Gemmatimonadaceae bacterium (assembly GCA_964350235.1). Taxonomy (GTDB): domain Bacteria; phylum Gemmatimonadota; class Gemmatimonadetes; order Longimicrobiales; family Gaopeijiaceae; genus JAWLHJ01. Next base: position 404 of record CAYGKI010000148.1, read on the forward strand.
AGTCCCGACCCGGCTCGACGAGTCCGGCCTCGACCCGTCGGCGGGCGTGGGCGAGAGACGCGTCGAGCCGGAAGTCGAACGGACAGTCACCGGGGTCCAGCGTGTGGAGGTCGCGGAGCACCCCCGCCAGCAGGTCGACCAGTCGCCCCGGGTCCGACCTCCACTGCGCATCGGTGGCGTCGCTGCCGGGAAGCGCCTCGGTGAGCAACCAGTCCGCGTCGCCGTCCCCCCCGACCTCGATCACGCGGGGCACCGAGACGCGGGTCGCGGCCCATCGCATTCGGTCGGCCTCGGCCCGGAGGCCAGGGTAGGCGCCCCTCGACAGCAGCTTCACGAAACGCGTCTCGCCCGAGCCCGCCTGGAGGCGGTAGGTGATCGCCGGCGGCGCGTGTTGATAGGCCACCGAGACGGTCCACCCCGCGTGACGGGTGCGCAGCACCGCCGGCAGCTCGAAGCTGCCCGGACGGGCGATCACCGGAATCGATGCTCGACCGGAAACGACTTGGTCACGGTGGTCGGTCCGAGAGTGAAGGTCATCGAGATCGTACCCAGCACGTCGGGCCCCGACAGGACCATCGAGCACAGATCCCGAAAGGTCCGAACGGGAACGGACACCCACTCCGTGCTGGGTCCGGGAGCCGCAGGCATCGTACCGCTCAACGGGGAGACCGAAAAGGCGGGGATCCCGTTGATGTTGATCTGATAGTCGACCGGATCGGGCGACAGAGTGGACACCGCGAAGGTCGTCCACTCGGTCAGGCAGGCCTTGCTCGTGTCGAGCAACGCGGAGTCGTTGATCGTCGAGGTCATGCTCGCGGTGGAGCTGTAGACGCAGTCGCGCCCGGTCCGACCGGGTACGGAGTTCCAGGGACTCGCCGTCCTGGACATGATCTGATCGCCACCTGCGCCGCCCTCGCCGGCCGGCTCGCCATGCCCGCCATCTCCACCGAATCCCGCCTGGCGCAGCTCGATCTCGCCTTCCACGCCGGCCGAGGCCCCGGTACCCGCGGCACCGTGGTTCCCGATCAGCGTCCCCCCGGGGCCTCCCGAACCGCCGGGGATGAATCCCTCCGGGAGCGAACAGCGGTTCATGCCCCTTCCTCCCCGGGCTCCCATGAGGAGGGCCAGGCCGCCATTCCCCCCATCGCCGAAGATCTGTAGCCGGTGGTCGCGGAGACGTGTGGTCCCTCCCGGGCCGCCGGAGGCCTCGGTGACGCCCCCCGCACCCCCGTCGGGGCGAAGCTGGCTCCCCTGCCCTCCCGTCCCACCCGTCGCCTGCGCCGACCCACCGGCCCCCGCGTCACCCCCCGTCACCTGCACGCGCTCGGCGTTGTTGACCACCGCCCCGCCCTGGACCGCGAGCGTATCGTTCGGAGTCCCACCTCCGGCACCGCCCGTGGCCGTCGCCGGACCGCCCGCCTGGGCCCGACTGCTGCCCTGCGCGTCGAGTCCGTCGGCCCCGACCGCAACCGCGTCGCCACCGTCGCCCCCCTGTCCGATCACGAAGTCCACGGCCTCGTTGAAGTCGATCACCGGCGCCTGAATCCCGAGAAGGCCCGGCTCGCCGCCACGGCCACCGATCGCCGTGGCCGCGGGCGCCGCGGCTCCGTTGCCCGATGGGCTCGAGGTCGCCGATGCGTCCCCACCCCTTCCTCCGTTCCCGCTACGGATCTCGTTGAAGATGCCGTCGAAGGTGACGCGGCTCGTCGCCCGCACGAGCATCGTTCCGCCCCGTCCCCCCGCGCCTCCTTCCGCGCTCGCGTCGATGACGGCGGGGGCGTGTTGTCCGGCGCCCCCGTCACCACCGTGTTGCCCCTGGTAGGCAACGCCACCTTCGAGCCGCAGCGCTCCCCGGCACTCGACCCGCCAGGTGCGCCCGTCGGTGCCGGGAATCCCGGTGCCCGTCCGCCCCCCACCGTTCGTGGCCTTGGTGGGATAGGGCCGAAAGTTGACGGAACGGAGCCGACACCGGCTCGTCGTCGTCTGAGCCGCCGCCATGGGCGCAACGGGGGCCGGCGACCCGGAGAAATCGGCGTCGGTGAGCGTCGGATCGTTGGTCAGGACGACGTCGCCCGAGCTCTGGATCGAGGCCGAGTCGACCTCGAAACCGCCGACGCCGATCAACGTCAAATCGGGCACGGCCTCGCCGGCAGTGCAGCTGTTGTCGATGGTGCCTTCGACGATCAGGTCGAGATCGGTCTCGAACCGGATCGGCACACAGGCCCCGCGGACCGTCCCGAGGATCTGGATGGTGCTATCGGCTCGCACGACCAGGCTGTCGGTGACCGTCAGCGTCACGCCCACGGGAACGACGAGGCGGGTGACTTCGACGACCCCGGAGATGGTGGTGTCGGCCATCGGCGCCACGAGGAACTCCTGGCCGGTGGCACGGAACACGAGACGGCTCCCGCTCGTCGCCCCCGAGACGTTCGCCTCCAGGGTGTTCTCTCCGACCCTGCCCAGTCGCCAGGCGCCGAGGGCCGCGATGCCATCGCTGCCCGAGGTGGTCGCGGCCCCATCGATCGATCCGCTTCCCGACGTCGCCGCGAACGTGACGGATACGCCCGCAACGGGCACCCCTTCCCCATCGACCACGCGCACCGACGGCGCGATCGGCACCGCCTCTCCCACCCTCGCGTTCTGGGCATCGCCGGCCACGACGGAGGCGACCCGGGTCGTGCTGGGCCCGGTGGGAGGTGACGTGGGGGAGTCCCCTCCTCCACAGCCGCAGAGGGCGAGTGAAGCGAGGAGGAGCGCGGCGAAGCGGGGGAGTCGGGGCTCCAGGCATGTAACCATGACAGCAACGTCCAGGCTTTGGGGATCGGTTCTCACACCCCCAGACGCTGGAAACCGCGGCCTACCCGATCATCCGCACCCTCACCCCGCTTCGCTCAAGGCGTCTCTGGGGGCGATGCGAAGCGCCCGGCGCGTCGGCGCGATGCAGGCGAGGGAGGCGATGACGACCATGCCACCGAGGCCCACGGAGATCGCAAGAGCCATGGGAGATCCGCCTGGCACGGGTCCGAACTGAATCTGCAGAACCGAGAGAAGCCCGAATCCGACCACCATGCCGAAGGCCGCGCCGAGCGTCAGCTGCACGGCGGCTCGCCGGGCGACGGCGACGACCACTCGGTTCCAGCCCGCGCCGAGGGCGACGCGCACGGCCATCTCCCGCGTCCGCTGGGCGACGGAGAACGACATCAGCGCGTAGATCGCGAGCGTCGAGATGAGGATAAACACCCCGAGTACGATCGCGAGCGCCAACCTGGCCGTCTTGAAATACCCCGTCAAAAAGCTCTGCACGTCGTCGAGCACGATGGCCGAGGTGATGACGGCGGAGGGATCGACGTCGGTCGCGATCGCACGCAGGCGAGGGGTGAACGCCAGAGGGTCGTCGCCCACGACGATCCCCATGTGAAGGGGCTGAAGTTCGCCCGGCGCCACGGGCTGGTAGAACCCCGCATCCCACTGCGCGTTGTCACCGAACATGCCCAGATGGCCCACCACGCCGACGATCTCGAACCACGCGCCCGGCTCCTCGTCTCTCCGCGCGCGATAGCGAATGCGCCGACCGATGGCATTCCGTCCGCCGAAAACCTGGGCCACGAAGCTCGTATTGACGATCACCACCGGCGGGCCGTCGCCGAGGTCGGTGACGTCGAAACCACGCCCCGCGAGGATCGGTTGCGACAACGCGTCGAAGTAGCCGGGCGCGACCTGCGAGACTCGGACGCGATGAGAAGACCTCCCCTCGCCGTCGACCTCGATGACGTCGGAGTCATGGTCCATTCCGGGCAGCGCAGAGGCGATCGCCACACCCTCGAGCCCCGGTTCCGCGGCGAGTCGCTCGAGCAGGGCCCGCTGTGTCTCGTCCAGACGATCCTGATCGCCGGGCACCCTCAATTCGACCGCCAGCACCCGACGGGCATCGACCCCCATCCCGCCCCCCCGGTGCGAGCCCCAGACTCCGACCGCCGCGACCAGGATCGCCACCGTCAGCGCCACGTCGGTCACGATCAAGGCACCCGACACCCCCCCGAATCGCAGTCCAGAACGGGCGGCATCGGCACGCTGAATGTTGCGGTGCACATGCTTCCCCGTCGCCCGGAGACCGGGAAGAACCCCTGCGATCACGGCGCTCACCACCGCCATGCCCAGAGCCCAGGCGACGGTCGTCGGCGTGACACGGAGGTCGACCCAGTTTTCCGCGACACCTCCGCCGCGGCTTTCGAGCCAGAACAATCCGAACAGTCCCAGGCCGGCCGCGACGATCGCCGGCACCAGCGATTCCACGAACAACTGTAGGACGACGCGGGTGCGGCTGGCCCCGAGCGCGGTTCGGATCGCGAGTTCACCGGACCGGGCCGCGGTCCGGGCAAGCACCAACATGCCGATGTTTGCGCACGGGAAGACGAGGAACAGGATCGCGAGCGCCTCGACGAGATAGAACTGGGGGATGGCCCGGAGTCCGCCCTTCGGGATGTCGTTGGTGCCGATGGTGAAGGGAACGACCTGGGCGCGTATTCGCTCGTGCTGGCTCGGCGCCTCGGCCGCCAGTCGGACGCCCACGTCGAGCAGCTCCGCCTCCGCCTCTTCGGCAGACACCCCGTCACTCAGCCGGCCGTAGACCCTCAGTTTCGGCCCCTCGCCGTGCGCGTCGAGCAGCGCACGATCCCGAAGAGGCACCCAGAGCTGGTCGCTCCATGGATAGGTGAATCCGGCCGGCATGACGCCCACGATAGTGTGGGCCACCCCCCCGATCCGAATCGTGCGCCCCAGCACCTCGGGGTCACTCCCGAATCGGGCCTTCCAGAGGTTGAACCCCACGACCGCCACCGCCGGCGACTCCGGGGCCTCGTCTTCGGGGCCAAGGGTGCGACCTC
>CAYGKI010000148.1:5296-7925 GCA_964350235.1 uncultured Gemmatimonadaceae bacterium
GTGTAACCCTGGGGGGGCGCCGCACCGTTAAGCACGAACCACGCCCCGGTGACCTCGGCGCCCTCCACGGGCGCCGCCGACCCGTCGGCCTGCTCGAGGTTGAACGATGCATCCGCGGCCGCAGCGAGAAGATCGAACGAGGTCAGTTCGTCTTCCCAGAAGCGGAAGTCGAAGAGACTCGTCGGTCGCACGATGGTGCGCTCGACCCCGATGTGTCGCAGTACCTGGATCCGCTCGCTGTCTTCGAGAGGCGGCGCACCTTCCACCGCGCGGGCCGCGTGCCCCGGCGCGATCCCCACCGGGATTCCCACGGCCAGCGCGAACACGGTCGCCAGGCTGAGCCCCGGGTATTTGCGCAGCATCCGCGTGCCGAGTTTCACATCGATCCAGGAGATCGCCACAAAACGCCTCGCACGAGGTCGGTCGGCGCCGGGGGAGCGCCGATCGTCGACCAGGCGACGCCGCAGCGCACCTGGAATCGATCGCACGACCTGGCGCCGGTACCAGGCCCTCGCCCGCCGGTGACCCTCCCGCGCCAGGCGGACCGCGTATTCCTCGCTCAGATCGCCGAGAATGACCTCCCGTTCCCGCTTGGTGAGAGCGAGTCCTAGAAGGCGTTTCCCCCACCGCGGTGGCTGGGGATCTGGGAGCTCGCCCCGATCAACCATCGGACCGACCGGCAGAGAGCCCCCCCACGCGCCACATCGCATCGAAGCGCGCGCGAACTTCGTGGAGGGCCGCCACGCCCGCCGGCTCCACCTTGAAGATCCTCTTGGCTCTCCCCCCTCGAACCCGGGTCGCTTCGCCGAGCCGGGAGGTCACGAAACCCTTGCCCTCGAGCCGATCGAGGGCCGAATAGACGGTGGGTACCGACACGTCTCGGCCCGCCTCTTCTTGCAACACGGCCCGGATGTTCATGCCGTAGGCCTGATCGCCGTCGAGCGAAAGAAGCGCGAGCAACACCAGCTGCTCGAAGGTCGCCAACTGATCCCCACGTCCCATGTGTCCCCCCGGAGTATTTCATCGCGTTACGCGATTATACTACAGAGGGATCCGCCTCACAACGCCACGCTGGCGGCTTTCACGACGGCAGACCTGCACCGGCGGGGTTCGCTCAGCGCACCCCCACCCACCCCCGCACCGACTCGAACAGCTTCGCGGAGTCGTATCCGACCCCGTCCTTGAACACCAGCGTCATCTGGCGAAACGCCTCGGGATCCTGCGTGGGGTCACCGCGCATCAACACCAGGTCGGCCCGCATGCCGACGGCCACGGTGCCGATCTCGTCGGACTGCTCCAGATAGATCGCCCCGTTGCGGGTCGCCACCTCCACGGCCTCCTCGGCCGTGAGCCCGATTTCCATGAGCAACTGAAGCGCCCGCTGGTTCGCGTACCCCGCGACGACGTCCCCCGCGCCGGTCGGGTCGGTACCGACGACCAGCAGTCCCCCGGCATCGTGGAAGGCCTTCTCCATCGCCATCATCTTGCGCAGAAAGGCGGTCGACTCGGCGCTCGCCCGACGCCCTTCGAAGCGGCGCATGACCTGCTCGTGTAGCTGGGGGAGCATGGCCTCCTGTGCCCCCTCGGGCGGCGCCGGACGATCGCCCGCGGCTCGCTCGAAGACGGTCAGTGTCGAGGTGAGGGCGACGTCGTTGTCGACCAGGGTCGAGACCAGGCTCGTGAAGGCCGGGTCGGTCGGGTCGAGCGCCTCGAGGCTGCCGCGCGCACCCCCGGGGCACTGGTCGGCCTGCTTGCCCTCGACGAAGTCGGTCGCCGCGAAGAAGCCGTGCTCGAGGTTGTCGATCCCGAGCTCCGCCGCCTCCCGGTAGGTGATCGAGCAGAGGTGCCCCGTCACCTTGATGCCGCGCGCGTGGGCCGCATCGATGCCGGCCTTCAGCGTGGCGCGGTCGATCAGGTTGTAGGCCTTGAACGAGGTCACTCCGCGGTCGGCCCAGAAGTTCACATGATCGCGGGCCTCGTCCGGGGTATTCAGCGCCGGCAGTCCCCAGGCGAACCCTCCCTCTCCTTCCAGATAGGGGCCCGTCACGTCCATGTGCGGACCCACCGCGCGTCCCGCCTCGATCTCCCGCGCGACCCGCAGGTCGGTGTAGGTCTCCATGCTGCCGCCCGTGCGCATGGTGGTCACGCCTCCGGCGAGATACAGCGGCGGAAACGAACTCTGGTTCGTGTTGTAGCGCCCCTGCCCCGACGGGTAGAAGAGGTGTTCGTGAAGCATCACGAGCCCCGGCATCAGGGTGTGTCCCGCACCGTCGATGACGCGCGCGTCGGCCGAAACCTGCACCGACCCGGCCGCACCCACGCCCGAGATGCGCCCTCCCTCGATCACCACGGTCATGTCGTCCTGCGCCGCCGCTCCCGTCCCGTCGATCAGCCGCACACCCACGATTGCGACCTCGGTCTCCGGCACGGCGACGAACTGACGGACGGACGGTGCGAGGGCGTCGTGGGACTGCGCGACGACGGCGCCCGTCGACGAAACGAGCATGACCAGAAGCGCCCCGAGGGCCGCAGCTCCTGCGCGGACTGCCGCGCGGGCCGCGCCGCGGGCCGCCTCGCGCACGGGGGAAGGTTCGAGGCGTGGGCGAGGGGTGAGCATGCGATGGCGCTC
>CAYGKI010000149.1:0-1652 GCA_964350235.1 uncultured Gemmatimonadaceae bacterium
AGACGTTGGGCCGGAAGGGGAGCTGGGTGCTGCTTGTGGTTCTGGCTTGCTTGTCGGCCGCCTGTGGTGAAGACGGGCCCGGCACGCTCACGGTGACCCTGGCCGCTCCCGATGCCCTGGGTGCCGTGTCCCTGGAGGTCGTGGGGGCCGGGGTGCTCGGATTCGAGGGATCGGGTGCCACCGAGGCCTACGGGAGCGTCGTCTCCGCCAGGGAGGGCAGACACCGCGTGGTCATCGTCGACCCCACGGGTGGTGACGTGCTCCGCTTTGGAATCCGGGTGGAGGACGTGGGGGCCGAGTGGCCGACGCTCCGGGTGGTGTCGGCAGCCGGAACCGACGACGTGGAACGGATGAGCGCCGACATCCAGGTTTCGCTGTCCCGTCAGTAGCCCGACCCGGGTAAGGGCGGACGTGAAGCGGCCCGGGGCGAGTCACTCGCCCCGGGCCGCGCTCATGGATGCCTCGGCTCCGGATCAGCCCAGGGCGAGGAGGATGCGCGCGTAGATGCTCACGGCGGTGCGGGCCTTCACCCACGCCACCCGGTACGCCCCCGCCTCCAGCGCGGCTTCGGCCTCCCGGACCAGGCCGTCGGCCCTGGTGTCGGCCTCGACGATCTCCGGCGGAGTGGCGTCCGTGATGTGCGCGTCCACGCGAGCCTCCATGGCCAGCGCCACCTCCACGGCCGCGCGGGCGCGTAGCTCCACGGCCGGCGTGTCGCCGTCCCACAGGAGACGGATCACCCGGAGGGACCGGGCCGAGGACTCCATGGCCAGGCCAATGGCCGCCCGGAACCGGTCTTCGTCCAGCGCCACCCGGGATCGCTCCAACAGGGCTCCGGCTTCGGTCAGCAGCTCCCGGATGCGGGCGCCGGCCTCTTCGCCGGCCATCTCGGTGGCGCGCTCCAGAAGGGCGCCGGCATGGGCCACCGCCTCCTCGGCGCGTTCCGCCAACGTATCCTCGTCGATCCCCCCGCCGAGCCGCACGATGACCGCGCGGGAGAGACGTGCGCACGCACGGGCCTCCAGCACCGCCACGCGCCAACGCTCGGCACCCAGGGCGGACCTGGCCGCCGCGCAGAGCTGCTCGGCGGCGTTCAGCGCCCGGACGATGGGGTGCTCGGGGTCTTCTCCGGCCAACCGGACGGCGTAGTCCAGGAGGATCCTGGCGCGCGCCACGGCCGCTTCGGCCTTGGCCTGGGGGTCGAGCCAGCGCAGGGCGTCGGAGGCGCGGCCGGCGTGGAAGAGGACCGCAGCGTGGTCGCCGCGCATGCGGGCGTCGGTAGCGAGGCTCAGCTCCGCGTCGGCTTCGGCGAGATGGCCGGCCAGCTCGCCGCCGATATTGGTGCCGAAGCGCTGGCGGAGGTGGGCTCGTGCGTCCATCACGCCGTCGAGGACCCGGTGGGCGACGTCGGGACCGAGCGCGGCCAGATACCCCGTCAGGGCCAGCGCGTCAGCGGCGTCCGCCAGGCGGTCCGCGTCCGCCTGGTCGTCCACGTCCAGCGCCACCGCGGCCTCGGTGGCCAGCTCGGCGGCATCGAGCACCGCCAGCGCCGGATCGCCGGTGAGGCTTCCGGCCTCCACGGCCGCCCACGCCTCCGCCTCCAGCTCGGAGGAGGAGGGAAGGTCGGTCCAGACCTCCTGGACCGCCGCCGC
>CAYGKI010000149.1:1662-7923 GCA_964350235.1 uncultured Gemmatimonadaceae bacterium
ACATGCGGCCGTGAACAGCAATCCGCCGAGGACCAGGGCCACAGTCGTCCTCATGCTGGCGCGACCGTCCATGCCTCTCTCGCGCTCGTGTGCGTTGTCCATCGAAGTCTCCTTGTCATGCCGGAAGAGGCCGGCGATTCGCTCCAGGGATCCCGACGCGAGGGTCGCGATCGTCGATGCGCTACTCCCAGGGGCAATGCCGGTGCCGTGACGCGGAGTGTGGTCGTAAGACTCTTGATATAAATGACATAGAGCCTTTCGGGCGGGGTCGTCGGATGCTCCCCGCGACGCGTGGGCACACAAAAACATTGCGCATGACACGCCCTTGATCCCAAGTATTGTGCATGACATCCTCAAAGCAGGCTTCGGTCCTGGCTCATCTGCCCCCCGGCGCTCCTCCGGACGTCCTGGCGCGCCTCGGGGCGCATGCCGGGGTGGTGGCTGTTCAACGTCTGGCGGGTCTTCTGGAGCGTCTCGGCGACGTCTCGTGGCGCGCCGTCGTCATCGCGCTGGAAGACGCCGACGACCTTCGGATTCTCCCGAGGGTGGTAGAGGCGGCTCCGGAAGCGGTCATCGTGGCCCTGCACCCCCGCCCGAGCTTCGACGACGTGCTCCAGGCCGAGGCGGCGGGGGCCGCGGTTCTGTTTCGATGCCCCGAGGAGTTGGAGCGGGTCCCGGAGTTCCTAGGGCCCTACCTGGAGGAGTCGGGGGATCACCAGGTGTCCGACCGGGATCCTGACCAAGGGGGGATGGTCGGCTCCAGCGCCGCCCTTCTCCAGGCGTTCCGCACGGTGGCCCAGGTCGCGCCGGCCCGGACACCGGTACTCGTGGAGGGGGAGTCGGGAACGGGGAAGGAGCTGGTGGCTCGCGCGCTGCACGACCGGAGTCCCCGCGCGTCCGCGCCGTTCGTTCCCGTGAACTGCGCCGCCCTCCCGGAGGGCCTGCTGGAAGCTGAGCTCTTCGGGTACGAGAAAGGAGCGTTCACCGGTGCGGTGGGTCGGAGCGAGGGCCGATTCGGACGGGCGGATGGTGGCACGCTGTTCCTCGACGAGATCGGCGAGATGGGGCCGGGTGTTCAGGCGAAGCTCCTGCGCGCGCTGGAGTCGGGCGAGATCGAGCGTCTCGGGTCGGGGGACGTGGTCCGGGTGGACGTCCGGATCGTCGCCGCCACCAATCGCTCTCTGGAGGAACGCGTGGCCGAGGGCGCCTTCCGCGAGGACCTCCTCTACAGGCTCGCCGTGGTGCGGGTGTCTCTGCCCCCGCTCCGGCAACGCCCGGAGGATGTCCTTCCACTGGCCGAGGCGTTCGTCGCCCGATTCGCGCGTCAACACGGCCGGCCGGTCCATGCCATGTCCCGGGAGGCGGTGGCCATGCTGCGCGCGCGCCGTTGGCCAGGGAACGTCCGCGAGCTCAGGAACGTCCTGGACCGAGCCGTGCTGGTGGCGCGGGGCGGGGTGGTTCGGAGCGTCGACCTCTCCGCCGAGGGGGCGACGCCCACCCTCGCCCCGTCGGGGGGGGGGCAGGGAGACGGGTATCCCGCGACGTGGTCCATGCGTGAGGTGGAGGAACGTCACATCCGTCGTGTGCTGGCGCACACCGGGGGGCACATGGGCGAGGCCGCCGACATCCTGGGTGTTCACCGCAATACCATGACCGCGAAGGTCCGGGAGTACGGCATCGACGCGCAGGCACCGCTGGCACGCGAATCGGGACGTGCGGGGCCGTGATGCACACGAATTGTGAAGATCCGATGGTGGTCGTCGACGATCTCCGCTCAACCATGCGGTTTTCAGCATGGCACGGGGTATGCCCTTCCTTTCCGACATGACCGTTCCCAAGAACCCCGGACCGCTGCGCCTGGAGCGTCTTCTGGACGTGCTCCCGCGCACAGACGCCCTGAGGCCCCTGGCCGCGGGTCTGCTGGCCTCGTCCCGGGTCGACGACAGCCGTCGGTGGACGGCGTCCGGAGAGCTCGGAACCACGGGAGGAAGGATCGTGGACACCGAGGCGTTCCGGTCGGTGGCCGACAGCTGGATCGAGGAGGCCAGGGCGCGCATGCACCGGCAGGTGGACGCGGTGGCCCGGGTGTCCCGAGCGCTCGGCGCGGGGGACGGCGCGGAAGCGGTGGGGGCGCTGCTCGACCACTCGGCTGCGCTGGAGCGGGACGGCACGCCGGCGGAGGCGGAGGCATGGGCGGAGGCGGCGTTCGCCGCGGCCCTGACCTTCGACGTTCCTCGGGTGGCCGAGGCGCGCCGCAGGGCCGCCCGCTGCGCTCGGGCCCAGGGAGACCTGAAGCGCTCGGAGGCCATGTACGAGGACGCGTGGCGTCGGGCCTCTGATGCGGCCCACTGGGAGGATGCGGTGGTGGCGGCCACCGGGCTCGGGAACGTGTGGGTGGATCGCGGACGCTGGGAGGAGGCAGAGGGGTGGTACGAACGCGCCCTGACCACGCTGGCACGGCCCGACCACGGCCTCGGTGACGCGGTGGAGCGCGGCCTTCGTTGGAGGCTCTGCCAGAACCTGGGGATCACCCATCGGGAACGGGGTGACCTGGAAGGGGCCGAGCGCTGGTACGCCCGGGCGGAGGAGGTCAGCCGAGGGCTGGACGACGGCGCCGCGGTGGTGGAGATCGGCAACGGCCGAGGGCAGCTGCACATCGCTCGCGGGGATCCGGCGGCGGCCGAGAACAGCTTCAGAAGGGCGCTGGCGGCCATGAAGACCCCGGCGCCCGACGCCGTCCGCGTCGCGGTGCGCGCCAACCTCGCCGAAGCGCTGCTTCTTCGCGGGAACACGCTGGAAGCGGGGATGGTGGCCAGGGAGGCCGAGGAGGAGGCCATCCGCGGCGGACACGTCTCGCGTCTCCCCGAGGTCTACCGCGTGCTCGCCAGGGTGGTGGCCGCGCGGGGGGAGGAAGAGGCGTTCGTGCTGGTGGAGCGAGCGTTGGAGATCATCGGGGAATCCGGGCTGCCTCCGCTCCAGGAGGCGTTGACCCTCCGGACGTGGGCCGATCTCCGGGAGGCGCAGGGGGAGCACGACCTGGCGGAGCAGGCTCGAGCCAGGGCTCGTGAGCTCCTGGGCGGGCCTCCGGACGGGTCGCCCGAATCCGAACACGAGATGGACAACCGGCGCCCGGGAGGCGCACCATGACTGTTTCCAAGCGTATCGACATTTCCCGGTTCCCGGGCTCCGGAGGAACCGCAGTCAGGCTCCTCCTGCTGACCGCGGTCCTGTTCCTGTCCGGGTGTGGGAACGTCACGTCCGGAGGCTTCGGCGACGTGGAGGTGCTGGTCTCGTCGGACGAGGTGGAGGACGTGCAGACCACGGCCGCGTCCGCGCTGTACGCTCAGCTCGGCGTCCCTGCCGAGAGCTCCCATACGGATTCCATCGTCGGGACCCTGACGGTGCGGTTGCGCAGCTTCGCCCGCCGGGGCGTAGGCGACTTCGTGGAGCTCACCGACGGGGTCGAGGAGGTGACCTTGTCCTTGAACGACCCCGCCGCGGTGGAGATCGCCCGCCGCTCCGTGCCTGCCGGGCGATACGATGCCGTGCGCACCTTCTTCGGGCGGATCGAGGCGAATATCGAGAGCGGTCTGGTCATCGACGGCGTGCCCATCGAGGGTGCCGTGACGGTGGACCTGGGAGGAGAGGGGTTCAGCACGGTGACCTACACCGGCTTCGACGTCTGGGAGGACGCCCCGACGGTGGTGGCCATCGACATGCAGAGCCGCCTGTGGCTGCGTCTGGCCAACGCCATCCTCGGTCGGGTGGATCTGGACGACTTCCGCCGGATCTTCAGGGTCAGGGTGAGGCAGCGGGTCCTTTCCGGCGGCTAGCCCGACCCTCAGCCGCTCCGGCGGCGGCGGGCCGCCGGCCCGTCACCGCATGGTTCCCCGCCGGCCCGACCTCTACTTGCGCTACCGGTTCCGGCCCGAGACGTTGACGCGGTAAGCCCGCGGCCACCGGGGCCGCGCGGCGTTCCGGGTGGGGTAGGCCATGATGCCAGCGTGCTTCAGCTCCGACCACGCGGGTTCCTCGGTGGCGAGGACACCCTCGGCGGTGGTGCGGATGTTGCCGGTGGCGCTTTTACTCGCCTGTGTCGACAGCACCGGTCCGCCCCACGCCCTCATCGAGGAGACCGAGTTCGCCGCCAGCCTCGGCGTGGATCTCGACGCCATGCGCAGGGTCGGCGGGGGGCTCTACATCCAGGATCTCCGCGAGGGCGACGGTCGGGTGCTCGAGTACGAGCGTGAGGTCACCCTCGCCTACGAGCTCCACCTCCCCGACGGGCGGCTCGTGCTTCAGCGGGACAGCGCGAAGTTCGTCATGGGCTGCAACAACGTGGTGCAGGGCCTGTCCGCCGGAGTCGACGGCATGCGCGTCGGGGGTGTCCGACGGCTGGTGGTCCCGCCCCGCATGGGGTACGGGGAGCGGGCGCCGTGGCCTCTGGAGGTGCCTCCGTTCTCCATCCTGGTCTATCGCGTGGAGGCCCTTCGATCGAGCGGCCGCTCGTGCAGGCCCGGGTCATGACGGGGTCCGGGAAGGGCGTTGGGAGGTTGGCGGCGAAGCTGCCGCTCGGGATGTGCTTGGCGCTCTTGCTGACGCCGTTGCCGGCGGCGGCCCAGTATGGCCTATCCGTCCATGGCGGCTACGGCGGCTTCGCCGGGTCCGATTTCTCCGGGATCCCCGCGGGCCCCACCCTGGGCGGCGCCATCCACGTACCCTGGGAAGAGCGTGAAGCCGAGGTATCCATGGGTATGGCGTACTCGCGCTACGGCGCGTACGGCATCGTGGGGCCGACGGTCCAGTTCGACTACGCCGCCGTGATTCGGAAGGAGATGTCTCGTTGGCGGGGACTCCTTGGAGGGATCAAGGTCGGGTACAGCACCCGGTCCCTCACCGTATTGGACGATCCGGCCCGGACGGACGGATTTCTCATCGGACCCACCTTCTCGCTGCGCCGTCCTTCGGGCCTTGGCCCCCTCCTCGATCTCTCTCTCGACGTGCTCTATTCCACCTACGAGGAGTTCATCCTTTATGGAGGGAGGGAGTACGGTACCGACCAGGACGGGCTCCGCCTTCTGGTGACTGTCGGCGTGTTCCTGCCTCTCGGCGGAGGCTGACGCCGCCGCGCTTGCCCGGGCCGGGAGCTTGCGCCACCTTACGCGGGTTTCCCCGCGACCTCCTGCGTCACAGAAGGTCGGGCGGGCACCCGGACATCCCAGAACACCACTCCAGGCCGCCCGCACGGCGGAGGAGCAGCCCATGACCGGAGCCACATGGATCACCATGATCGTGATCGCGGGCTTCGTTTGGGGCGGCTTCGCCCTCGTCCTGGTCACCGCGATCCGTAAGGAGTCCGGCAAGACCGGTGGCGATTAGCGCACGCCCCCGCCCGGCGCGGCCCGGCACACCCGAGCGCTCCACGTGCCCCGACGCGACGACCTAGAGACCATCCTCATCCTCGGGTCCGGCCCCATCATCATCGGGCAGGCGTGCGAGTTCGACTATTCCGGCACCCAGGCGGTACGAGCCCTCAAGGAAGAGGGATACCGGGTGGTCCTGGTGAACTCGAACCCCGCCACCATCATGACCGATCCGGACATCGCGGATCGGACGTACATCGAGCCCATCACGGCCGAGTGGGTGGAGAAGGTCATCGAGCGGGAGAAGCCGGACGCGTTGCTCCCCACCATGGGCGGCCAGACGGCGCTCAATGTCGCCATGGAGCTCCACCAGTCCGGCGTGTTGAAGAAGCACGGCGTGGAGCTCATCGGGGCCAACGAGCGCTCCATCGAGATGGCAGAGGACCGGGAGGAGTTCGCCAAGGCCATGGACCGGATCGGCCTGGCCGTGCCCCACGGTGGCTTCGCCCACTCCCTCGAGGAGGCCATGGCCATCGGGGAGGACACGGGCGACCCGGCCGTCGTGCGGCCGTCGTACACCTTGGGGGGCACCGGCGGCGGCGTCGCGTACAACCGCGAGGAGTTCGAGGCACAGGTCCGGAAGGGGCTCGACGCTTCCCCCACCACCGAAGTACTCATCGACCGCTCCATCCTGGGGTGGAAGGAGTACGAGCTCGAAGTGGTGCGGGACGGCATCGACAACGTCATCATCATCTGCGCCATCGAGAACGTGGATCCCATGGGGGTCCATACCGGCGACTCCATCACCGTGGCGCCGGCGCAGACGCTCTCCGACGTCGAGTACCAGGAGATGCGCGACGCTGCGATCAAGATCATACGGGAGATCGGCGTCGAGGCC
>CAYGKI010000150.1:0-7919 GCA_964350235.1 uncultured Gemmatimonadaceae bacterium
GCGGTCTCGTTGAGCACCACCACCCTGGCGTCGTCGGGTCCGTCCGACGCCGCGAACCACCTGCCCTGGACCAGGGACAGGCCCATGGCCTCGAGATACGACGGCGTCACCCTGCGGAACCACACGGCGTCGTCTTCCCCGGGCGCGGGCAAGGGCCGCCCCTCGACCAGGATGGTCACGTCGCCGTCGAAGCCCATGAGGGGCACGGTGGAGGTGAGCCCGGCGGCCTCGACGCCGGGCAGTGACGCCAGCCTCGCGTCCAGGGCCTGGGTGAAGGTCCGGATGGTCTCGGCGTCAGGGTACCGGCTGGGCGGGAGCGTCAGCTGCATGGTGACGACACCCGCAGGCTCGAAGCCCAGATCGGTGGCGCGGAGGTTCTGAAAGCTGCGCACCAGCAGCCCGGCACCCACCATGAGCACCATGGCCAGCGCCACCTGCGCCACCACCAGCCCGGACCGCAACCGCGCGCCACCCGACGCCATGCCGGAACGGCCCCCTTCCCTCAGGTCGAGGTGCAGATCCGCCTTGGACACCCGCAGCGCCGGGATCAATCCGAACAGGAGCCCCGCCAACGTGGTGGCTCCGGCGGTGAACAGCAGGACCCGACCGTCCACCCGCACATCTTCGATCCGAGGCGTGCCCTCCGGTGCAAGCGCAACCAACGCGTCCGTGCCCCAGAACGCCAGGGCCACGCCCGCGGCGCCCCCGAGGGCGGCCAGCACCACGCTTTCCGTGACCAGCTGTCCGAAGATCCTCCCGCGACCGGCGCCCATGGCCGATCGCACGGCCATCTCCTGAAGCCGTCCGCTGGCCCGGGCGAGGAGCAGGTTCGCCACGTTCACGCACGCCACCAGCAGCACCATCCCCACGGCGCCCAGCAGGACGAGCAGCCCCGCGCGGGTGTCCGACACCATGTCGTCGCGGAGCGCCACCGCCCGGAACGTCATCCCCGTGTTGCTCTGGGGATACTCGGACGCGAGCCGCGTCCCCAGACGACCGACCTCCGTGCTCGCCTCATCCACCGACGCACCCGGGGCCAGCCTGCCCACCACGCGCCAACCGAATCCGCCCCGCGCTTCTTCGGCGTTCTCCGGCGGTGAGAGGGCTGTCCAGAGGTCCGCGTTGGGAATGAACGGCGGACGGAATCCGTCGGGCATCACCCCCACCACCTCGAAGGGCTGATCCATGAGCGTCAGGGTCGCGCCCAGCACGGAGGGGTCCCGGCCGAATGCCCGGTCCCAGAACCCGTGGCTCAGCACGATGCGGCTGGGTGCGCCCGGCTGGTGGTCCTCGGGAAGGAGTGTGCGGCCAAGGGCCGGCGTCACCCCGAGGACGTCCTCCATCATCCCCTCGGAGACGAACGCGCCCAGGAGCTGACGGGGCTCGCCGCCGTCCGTCCACGTCGGGCCCCATCCTCCCCAGACCGCGGCCGAAGCGAGGGTGGACGTCTGGTCGCGAAGGTCCCGGAAGTTGGCATAGGAGAACCACTCGTCGTCGGGTCCACCCCGCTCGGTGACGTCGGTCCACAGCACCACGAGCTCTTCCGGCTCGGGAAAGGGCAGCGGGCGGAACAGGATCCCGTCCACCACGCTGAAGATGGCCGTGTTGACCCCGATGCCCAGCGCCAGGGTCAGGGTCACCACCCCGGCGAACAACGGCCTGTCGCGCAGCATGCGCACCGCGTACCGCAGGTCCTGCACCAGGGTGTCTCGCCACGCCCCGAACGTCGTCCGCCGCTCCGCCCGCTTCTTCATCCTCCGCATCCCCCGCTTCACGTCGTCCACGTCGCCGAAGCGGCGGCGTGCCTCCGCCTCCGCCTCCTCCCTTGCCCAACCCTGTGCCATGAGCGCGTCCACCTTCCGCTCCAGATGGAACCGCACCTCGTCGTCCAGCTCCTCTTCCCGGCCGCGCTCCCCGGCGGGAATCCGGAAGAAACGCCGCCGACCGCTCAACCTCGGTCCATCCCCTTGCATGGCCGCCTTCCCCTTCCCGTCCCGGTCACCCGGTCGGGTCCTCCGCCAAGGCCTTCTCCACCGCGTGGGCATATCTTCCCCACAAGGCGCGTTCTTCCTCGAGGCGCTCGGCCCCGGACGCAGTCAGCCGGTAGTACTTGGCCCGCCGGTTGTTCTCGGACAGCCCCCACTCGGACGCCACCCACCCCTTGGCCTCCAGCCGATGGAGCGCCGGATAGAGGGTCCCCTCCTCGACGAGCAGCGTGTCGTCGGTGGCGTCCCGCAGCCACTCGGAGACGGCGTATCCGTGCCGCTCGCCGCCGCTGAGGGCTTTCAGGATCAGGAGATCCACCGTTCCGCGGATCAGGCTCATCTGGCTGTCGGTCATGCACGCTCTCCCCTTGGGTTGCAAGGGAAGCCTAGCGGGCCTCCCCTCGGGTTTCAAGGGGACGGCACGTCGGATCCCTCTTCCGACACCTTTTGCTCGCCTGTCGCGTAGTACCTGCTGAAGGCCCGGCCGACCTGCACCACCCGGCCGGGCGTGCGAGAGGCTTCAAAACAAAGAGAGCGCATCATGCGCGTTTCCATAGCAGCAGCCCTGGCTTTGAGCTTGGCCACCACGGTTCCGGTCTCGGCCCAGACGGAGGAGCCCGTCCGGGGCTTCGTCGGCGGCGAGATCCTCGTCGCTACGCCCACAGGCGACTTCGCCGAGAACGTGGGTACCGGGTTCGGTCTCGGCCTGCACGGCCGATACGCCATGGACCCGGCGGGCATCCTGAGCCTGCGCGGCGACCTGGGCTTCCTGAACTACGGCCGCGAGACCATCCGGATCTGCGTGACGCAGCCGTGTCGGGTCACCGGTGACCTCACCACCTCCAACAACATCGTCTTCGGCGGCATCGGGCCCGAGCTGGGCGTCGCCGGAGGGCCCTTCAGGATGTACGGCAACGTGAGCGCCGGGTTCGCGTACTTCGCCACCACGTCTTCGGTGGAAGGCGCCAACAACGACGGCGACCCCTTCGCCAGCGACACCAACTTCGACGATGCCACCTTCGCGTGGATGGCCGGCGGCGGTGTCCAGCTACGCACCCAGGCGGGGCGCTATCCGGTGCTCATCGACGTCGGCGGGCGGTACCACGGGAACGGTGAGGCGCAGTATCTGAGGAAGGGCGACATCATCGACCAGCCCGACGGGTCGGTGCTCATCGACCCGCAGCAGGGGGATACCAACCTCTGGACCTTCCGGCTGGGTGTGTCGGTGGGGATTCCCCAGGGTTGAGAAGGCGGCCGTGGGGGGCGGGCGGGCGCCCGCTCCCCTCCGGTCACCGGATCCGGCTCAGGCCGGTTCCATGAGGGCGACCAGTCGGCGGCCCTCGACGGTATTGGAGCGCTGTTCCACACGCCCCACGTCCGACAGGCTCTCGAGCATCCGGTCGAGCGTCCTGGCGCCTACCTCCGCCTGACGTAGCTCACGGCCCCGGAAGCGGAGCACGACCCGGACGGCGTTGCCGTCGTTCAGGAACCGCCGCGCCCGCTTCTCCTTCACCAGGAAGTCGTGGTCGTCGGTGCGCGGGCGGAGCTGGATCTCCTTCAGCTCCACGGTGTGCTGGTTCTTGCGCGCCTCGCGCGCGGCCTTCTGCCGCTCGTATCGCTCCTTCCCCCAGTCCATGAGACGGACCACGGGGGGACGGGCGTTGGCGGCGACTTCCACCAGGTCCAGCTCGGCCTCGGCGGCCCGCTCTTTGGCGGTGTCCAGCGAGACCACGCCGACCTGTTCTCCGTCCGCGTCGATGAGGCGGACGGGGCTGATCCGAATGCTGTCGTTGACTCTCGGGTTGTCGATGTGGCTCTCCCAGGTGGGGTTGAACAGTCCGGGCACCGTCGAGGAAGCCCGCTGATACACATATGCCCCACCCCACGGAAAGGTCCGGCTCGGAGCCGGCGGCCCGGGTCGTCAGCTGTGCCAGATGGAAGGCCTGGGGCGTCACACGTGTAGGAGAACACGGCCCTCCCCCGAATCCCGGAGACCTCATGCCCGGCCCCCATTCGCGTCCCGCTCCGACGGCCTTCGTCGGCGTGCTCGTGGCCCTGTCCATCCTGGTGTCCGAGCGGCCAGCATCCGCCCAGATGGCGCCTCAGGACTCGGCGAGATTGGTGGAGGACATGCACGAGCTCCAGGAGGAGTTCGAGCGGTTTCGCGAGAGCCGGATCCCCGTGGAGGTGGACCGGACACCCGCGGCGTGCGACGAGCGCATCGGGCGGATCTGCATTTGGTTCGGCGGCGAGGACGAGGCCGACGTGCCCGCGGAGTTCCGGGAGGTGGGACAGGCCCGGGTGGAGCTCATCCGTGCGTTGTCCGACGCCTACGAGCAGATCCGTGACCCGTGGATTCTCGGCCAGCACGTCCACTATCTGGTGGAGAACCGGAACATGGACGAGGCCGAGCGGGTGGCCTCCGACTGCGGCGTCCCGGACACGTGGTGGTGCGACGCCCTCCGGGGCTACACGCTTCACGTCTGGACGCGGTACGTGGACGCCGAGGCCGCCTTTCGCGACGCCCTGGCCGCCATGCCCGACTCCGTCCACCGCCTGTGGACGACCCCCCGCTACATCTTCTCGGACGAAGCGCGCCAGGCCTTCGAGGCCGCACCGGAAGCCGAGCAGATGGCGAGATGGGAGCTTCTCTGGCGCCTCTCCGACCCGCTCTTCCTGTTCGAAGGGAACGACCGTCTCACAGACCACTACGCCCGACTGGTCCTGGCGGAGAACCGCCGCGACGCCGCGCATCCCCAGAACCTGGACTGGGACGACGACATGGAGGAGTCGCTCATCCGGTACGGGATGAACACCGGATACAGCCGCACCCACAACCCGGCCCAGTCGTTCAGCCGGGGGATCCAGGACACGCGTCGGGTCATCGGTCATCATCATCCCATGAGCCGGGGATACCTGTTCCCCGAGGCGTTCCTCGAGTCTCCTGCCGAGGTTCCTCCAGAAACCTGGATCACCGCGCCGCGGGAGGCGCGGACCTGGTACGCCCCGCCCTACGCGCCGGACATCCGGGGTCTGGAGACGCAGGTGGCGCGCTTCCGTCGCGACGACCGGATGCTGGTGCTCGGGGCCTACCGCCCCACGGTGTCGGGCCGGGAGGACCGCGTGGTGTCCGCGTGGGGGCCGGAGGGGGGCGTCACGGGACAGGCAGGAGCCGCGCTCTTCCTCGTCCCCGAGGACGGCGGACCCTGGACGTGGGTCCAGAGCCAGGACCCTGAAGGCGTGCTGGTCATGGAGGCCGAGCCCGGCCGGTACGTGAGCAGCCTGGAGGTCGTGGCCCCCGAGGACCGGAGGGCGTGGCGGGCGCGTCAGGGGGTGGTGCAGCGGCCGCTGGCCCCCGGTCTCGTCGCCGTTTCAGACCTCGTGCTCCTGCGGGAGGATGCGCCGCTCCCGGAAAGCTTCGAGGAGATGATTCCCCACGTCCGGCCCGGCATCCGGGTGCGCCAGGGGGAGCGGTTCCCGGTGGCATGGGAGGTGTACGGCCTTGGCATACAGGAGCCGGTGAGGGTCACCCTCGGCTTCAGCCGTGGCAGACCTGGCTTCCTGGAGCGGGTGGGCGACTTCCTGGGGATCATCGAGCCCGAGCGGAACGTGGACATCACGTTCGACGAGACGGGGCCGGAAGAGCTGGTGCAGGCGGTGTTCCGGTCCATCGAGGTCCAGCTTCCCGATCTGGATCCGGGCGAGTACACGCTGCACCTGCGACTGGAGCTGCCGGGCCGCGACCCGGTGGTCACCAGCCGGCCCATCATCGTGGAGGACTGAAGCGGAGCACGGCCCCGTGTCGAGCGGCCGGCCACCCCGCTGGCTCGCTCGCCTCCCGCTAGCCCGCTCGAGTCTGGAATCGCTTCTCTCCCGGAATGGAGCTGTCCGGGAGCCAGCGGTGGCCGAAGAAGGCCGACACGCCGCACAGAGAGAAGTGCAGGAAGCCGGCGGCCACCACGCGCTCGGGGTGGTCGACCCAGAGCCCGCCGCCGGACAGACCCGCATCCGCCACCACGGCGCCGTCGATGCCGAGCTCGGGCATGGGCACCAGCGTGGTGAAGAACACCGCCGCCAGGTACGACATGGTGATGGCCGCCCAGGACTTCCGAATGTGCATGCGCTGCGCCGGTCCGGGGGTGGGATCGAAGAGGATGCTCAGCGAGCGGTTCAGCGTGAGCGCCCAGAATGCGCCCAGCGGCCACCAGGTCTGGAACGCCAGGGCGAATCCGCCCACGAACAGGGTGTAGAAGGCGCCGAGCCCCACGATGGAGAGCACCCGTTTTCGCCGAGTCCCACCGCCCAGCGCCGCCGCGCCCATGAAGCCGGCGGAGTGCACCACGACGAACTCCAGCAGCATGGTCAGGAGCGCCGCGCTCAGCGGGAGCGCCCACGAGGCGTCCGGAGCGATCCATGTGACGAGGAACAACCCCGCCAGCACGAGATCGCCTGCGGCATCGCTTACCGTCGCGAGGCTGATGGACCGCGACGAAGTCAGATCTCGCCCCGGCGCGCGAACTCGGTGATGTGGTCCGCAGCTCGAAACGCGAGGGCCTGGATGGTCATGGTGGGCTGACCTCGCCCCGACGTGACCATGCTGCTCCCATCGCAGATGAACAGGTTGGGCACGTCGTGGGCCCTGTGGTAGCGGTCCACCACCGAGCTGTCGGGATCGTCGCCCATGCGGCAGGTGCCCAGCAGATGCGCCGCGATGGTGGACGGCGCGATGGGCGCGCGCCAGATGCGTTCGGCCCCGGCGGCCTCCATGATCTCCACAGAGCGATCCTGGAGGAACTTCCCGAAGGCCAGGTCGTCCGGGTGGTCCTCGTAGGTGACGCGTATGCCGGGACGTCCCCACGGGTCCACCAGGTCTTCGTCCAGCGTGATGGAGTTCTGCTCGCGCGGGAGGGACGTGCCGTGCCCCGCCACCTGCATGGTGTAGCGGTAACGCGTGAGCTGTTCCTTGAACCCGCTTCCCCACGTCGGCATGCCAGGCATGGGATTGTCCAGAACGGCCCAGAACAAGGGCCCGAAGCTGGCCCGGGCGTCGAGACCTCCTCCCCCGTAGAAGCCGCGACGCGGATCCGACTCGTAGAAGTCCATCACCACGCGGGTCGCCGGGACGCTCTTGTATTCGTTGAGCGGTTCCGGGAACTGGGCCCATGTCGACGGATTGTAGTTGAACATCAGGTTCTTTCCGACGAACCCGCTGGCGTTCGCGAGGCCGTCGGGATGACGGCTGGACTCCGACATGAACAGGAGTCGCGGCGTCTCCGCTCCGTTGGCTGCCAGCACGACGGCCTTCGCCGGCTGGGCCTGCTCCATGCCGTCCGCGTCGACGTAGATGACGCGGGTGACCCGGCCGGCGGCATTCGTCTCCACGCGGGTCACCGTGCTCCGGTCACGGATCTCGCATCGCCCCGTCCGCTCAGCCACGGGGATCATCGAGGCCAGCGTGGACGACTTGGCGCCGATCTCGCACGGCTGGCCCCAACAGAGCCCGCAGTGGATACAAGGTGCCCGTCCATTGTGCGGCCGGGAGAGAATGGCCAGCGGTGCCGGCTTGGACGTGTAGCCCGCCCTGGCCGCACCGTCTCTCAGCAAGACGCCCGATGACTTGATGGGCACGGGCGGCGTGGGATAGCCCCGGGAGCGAGGTGGATCGCCCGGCGCGGGCTCGCCCGAGACGCCGACTTCCCAGTCCACCTTGGTGTAGTAGGGCTCGAGCTCCTCGTAGGTGATGGGCCAATCGGCGAAGGTCGTGCCGGGAATGCCGCCCAGTAGGCTTCGCTCGTGGAAGTCCACGGGTCGGAGCCGCCAATAATTGGCGGCGAAGTGGAGGCTGCTCCCGCCGACGACCTTGGCGTAGCACAGGGCCGGCAAGAAGAACGAGGGTACCGCGTCCTGCTCCGGGGTGGTCCGGAACGACTGGGG
>CAYGKI010000151.1:0-1854 GCA_964350235.1 uncultured Gemmatimonadaceae bacterium
TGGTGAAGAAGGGCGAGCACGGCGCCATCCTCTTCGCGAACGATTGGCTGTTCTTCGTGCCGGGGTATCCGTTGGAGGAGGTCTTCGATCCCACGGGCGCCGGAGACGCGTTCGCGGGGGGCTTCATGGGATACCTGGCGGCTTCCGGCAGCATGGAGCCCCACGACCTGCGCCTGGCCATGGTGCACGGCTCGGCGCTGGGCTCTTTCGCCGTGGAGCGCTTCTCCGTCGGCCGGCTGAGCGAGATCACGTCGGAGGACGTCCGGCGCAGGGTCACCGAGTTCCGCGCGCTCACCGCCTTCGAGACCAGGGTGGAGGCCATCTGACATGAGCGAGGGCCTGAGCTACCGTGACGCCGGCGTGGATCTCGATGCCGCCGAGCGCACGAAGGACCGTCTGAAGGCGCTGGTGGCGTCCACCAGGGACGAGTTCACGCTGTCGGAGCTGGGGGCGTTCGGCGGGCTCTACAAGGTGCCGGACCATGTCGCCCAGCCGGTGCTGGTATCCAGCGCCGACGGCGTGGGCACGAAGCTCAAGGTGGCCTTCATGTCCGGAAGGCACGACACCGTGGGCCAGTGCCTGGTGAACCACTGCGTCAACGACATCCTGGTTCAGGGCGCTCGGCCCCTCTTCTTCCTGGACTACCTGGCCACCGGCGAGATGGACGAGGCCGTCGTGCACGATGTGGTGCACGGCGTGGCCACCGCGTGCAAGGAGAACCGCTGCGCGCTCCTCGGCGGGGAGACCGCCCAGATGCCGGACTTCTACGCCGCGGACGAGTACGACCTGGCCGGGTTCATCGTGGGGGTGGTGGAGCAGGGGCGGGTGCTGGACGGTACCCGCATCGCCGAGGGTGACGTCCTGGTGGGCATCGACGCCTCGGGGCTCCACACCAACGGGTACACCCTGGCCCGGAAGATCGTGTTCGAGGTCATGGGCCTGGGGGTGGACGACGAGCTCCCGGGAACCGGCAGGTCGGTGGCCGACGAGCTTCTCGCCGTGCACCGGAGCTACCTGCCGCTGATCTGGCCGCTCCTCGAGGAGGATCGCATCCAGGGCCTGGCCCACATCACCGGTGGCGGGATCCCGGGGAACCTGCCCCGGGTGCTGCCCGAGGGTCTGGGCGCCGAGGTGGACCGGGCGACCTGGGAGGTCCCGGCGGTGTTCCGCACGCTCCAGGAGGCCGGCGGCGTGAGCCGCGACGAGATGGATCGCGTGTTCAACATGGGCATCGGCATGATTGCCGTGGCTCGGGGAGACGACGCCGACGCGGTGGTGGCGGCCGCGAGGGCGGCGGGCCTGGATGCCAGGGCCATCGGACGGGTGAGCGCGGGCGACGGAGTCCGCTACACGTGACGCGTCGGGTGGGCCGCCGTGCAACGTCGGTTCGGCTCGCGGCGCTCTTCTTCGTCGTCGGCTCGTGCTTCCGTGCGAGCCCGGCGGAAGGCCAGGCTCCGGGCGACCTCACCAGCCGTTGCGTGGAGGCCGGCGGGGATTTCGGGGCCTGCCGGGACGGTGAAGTGGCGGCGCGCGCGGTGGCCGGTCAGGCCGGGCTCCTGGCGGGTTGGGGGTCGGAGATCGCCGGCTCGGCCTCCACTTTGGGGCGCAAGCTGGGGAACACGCCACGTGCCTCTTTCTCCGTGCGGGCGGGAGCCATGTCCATGGGGCTGCCCGACTTGTTCGACGAGGGGTCGGGTCCCGCGCCGGAAGTGGCGTTCCTCGTCCCGGCGCTCCAGGCCTCCAAACCGGACGTCGTGAGCACGCTCAAGAACCAGGAGGCCGCCGACCCCGGCGCCCGGTGGGTCAACCTGCGCAACTCCCTGGTGGTCGCCCAGCTCGCGCTCTCGCTGGTGG
>CAYGKI010000151.1:1864-7901 GCA_964350235.1 uncultured Gemmatimonadaceae bacterium
CGTCCCGGCGCTCCAGGGCGGCGTGGCCCTGGGCGTCTTCGATGGATTCTCGCCCGTGGCCACGGTCGGGGGTGTCCTGTCGTTGGATCTCTTCGGCTCCCTCTCCCTGGTGATGCCACCGTCGTCCCAAGGCTTCGACGGGAGCGCCACGGGGGGCTCGGTGGGGGTGCGTGTCGGCGTGCTCCGCGAGTCGTTCACGCTCCCGGGCGTGAGCGTGTCCGTGTCGCGCAGGTTCGTCGGTGGGCTCGGGCTGGGGGACACGGGCATCGGGGACCGGACGGCCCTGGACGTGTCGCCGTCCGTGAACGCCCTCAGGATCACCGTCGGCAAGGACCTGTTCGGCCTCGGCGTCCTCGCAGGGTGGGGGCGGGACGACGTCGATGCGGACGCGGACCTTTCGGTGGCGGACGCCGGGGGCGACGTGGCCACGGCATCCGGTGTCACGGAGGGCGCCAGGAACCTGTACTTCGGCGGCGTGGCCATGAACTTCCTCCTGCTGCAGCTCTCCCTGGAGGGCGGATGGGCAGGCGGGTTCGCCGACCTGCCCCTCGGGGGCGGGGGGCGCTTCGACCCCACCGCTGGCTCGGCGTTCGGGTCCCTCTCCGCCCGGTTCACGCCATGACGGAGCTCCTGGGTATGCCGCTGTCGACGGAGGACGCGCGTCATCTCCAACGCGCCAGGGAGCTGGCGGCCCGTGGGTGGGGACACGTCCACCCCAACCCCATGGTAGGCTGCGTCCTCGTCCGCGACGGTCGGGTGGTGGGAGAGGGGTTCCACCGGCGGTTCGGGGGCCCCCATGCCGAGATCGTGGCCCTCGAGGCCGCGCTGGGTGACGCCCATGGATCGACGGCCTACGTCACCCTCGAGCCGTGCAACCATCACGGCAAGACGCCCCCCTGCTCGGAGGCGCTCATCGAGGCGGGCGTCCGCCGGGTCGTCTTCGCGGCGGCGGATCCCGGGGCCCGATCGTCCGGCGGCGCCGACAGGCTTCGGGCGGCCGGTGTGGAGGTCGTGGGGCCGGTGCTGTCTGCCGCCGAGGGGGAGCGCATCAGCCCGGCCTTCTTCCACACCGCCCGGCACGGAACGCCCTACGTCGCGCTGAAGCTCGCCATGACGCTGGATGCCCGCATCGCGGCGGACCCTGGTCGCCGAACCCGGATCACGGGACCGGAGGCGGAGCGGGAGGTGCACCGCCTGCGCTCCGGATACGACGCGGTGATGGTGGGCGCCGGAACGGTGCGCGCCGACGATCCCCGCCTCACCGTCCGACACGTCCCGGTCGGTGACAGGCCGCTGCGCCGCGTGGTTCTCGACTCCGGCGCCAGCACGCCCTCGGACGCCGCGCTCTTCAGGGCGGAGGACGCCCACGCGCCCGTCCACGTGTTCACCCGGGAATCCGTGCCCGAAGCCGAGATGGAGCGGCTCGAGGCGGTGGGGGCCCACGTCCATCCGGTGGCGGAAGGGCCGAGGGGGCTGGCCCTGGATCACGTGTTCGGGGTGCTCTGGGACATCGGGGTGCGATCCGTGTTCTGCGAGGGGGGGCGGACCGTGGCCGCCAGCCTCCTGGCCGAGCGCCGGGCGCAGCGGCTCCATCTGGTGATGGCGCCCCGGACGCTGGGGGCCGCGGGCCTTCCGGCGTTCGCCGACGACGCTCAGGGTCTGGATTGGCGTGGATTCGAGCCATCCGACCCTCCGACGCTGCTCGGAAGCGACGCGCTGCTCACGTGGGATCGGAGGGAAGCCTGATGTTCACCGGGATCGTCGAGCGGACGGGGACCATCCGCGCGGTGGAGCGGCACGCCACCACCCAGAGGGTCCGCATCGAGTGTGGCGAGGACCTGGCTTCGGAGCTCGGTCTCGGGGACTCGGTGGCCGTGGACGGGGCGTGCTTCACGGTGGTGGCGGTGGAGGGGGGGGCGTTCGAGGTCGACATCATCGGCACGAGTCTGGCCAGGACGGTGGCCGCGGGGTACGAAGAAGGGCGCGTCGTGAACCTGGAGCGGGCGTTACGGATGGGTGGACGTCTTGATGGACATCTCGTTCAGGGGCATGTGGATGGGACCGGCTTTCTCAACGAGATTCGAGAGGACGGCGAGTTCTGGCGCATGGAGGTTCGGATCCCCGCCGAGGTCGCGGAACACACCGTGGAGCGTGGCTCCATCACCATCAACGGCGTGAGCCTCACCGTGGCCGACATGCCCGAGGCCGGGGTGTGCGGCATCGGCCTCGTTCCGTTCACTTACGAGCACACCAACCTGGGGCGGCTCCGCCCGGGGGATCCGGTGAACGTCGAGGGGGACCTGATCGGAAAATACGTGGGTAGGATTCTCGCCCAACGCTCCCGGAAAGACCAAGCATGAGCTCAGAAACGAAGTTCGACACCGTCGAGGAAGCCCTCGACGAGATCCGTCGCGGCAACATGATCATCGTCGCCGACGACGAGGGGCGGGAGAACGAGGGCGATCTGGTCATGGCCGCCGCGGCCGTGACGCCGGATCACGTGAATTTCATGGCCAAGCACGGCCGTGGACTGATCTGCGTCACGCTCACCGAAGAGCGCGCCGACGAGCTGGATCTGCCCCTCATGACCGACCGGCACACGGATCCCCAGGGTACGGCCTTCACCGTGTCCGTGGACGCCCACGTGAAGTTCGGCGTGACCACGGGGATCAGCGCTCACGACCGGGCCAGGACCATCGAGGTGCTCACGAATCCGGACTCCGGCCCCGCGGATCTCCGCCGACCCGGCCACATCTTCCCGTTGCGCGCGAGGTCCGGTGGGGTTCTGCGTCGGGTGGGGCAGACCGAGGCGGCGGTGGATCTGGCGGAGCTGGCGGGCTTCCCGCCGGTAGGTGTGATCTGCGAGATCCTGAACACCGACGGCACCATGGCGCGCCGGCCGGAGCTGCACACCTTCGCCCAGGAGCACGGGCTCAAGTTCATCACCGTCGCCCAGCTCGTAGCCTACCGTCTGACCAAGACGCGGCTGGTGACGCGCGTGGCCGAGGCCGAGCTGCCCACCCGGCACGGAAGCTTCAAGGTCATCGCGTACCGGAGCAACCTGGACGGGGGAGAGCACGTGGC
Source organism: uncultured Gemmatimonadaceae bacterium (assembly GCA_964350235.1). Taxonomy (GTDB): domain Bacteria; phylum Gemmatimonadota; class Gemmatimonadetes; order Longimicrobiales; family Gaopeijiaceae; genus JAWLHJ01. The sequence goes on from CAYGKI010000151.1 coordinate 4,949, forward strand.
GCTGGTCCGGGGAGATCTCGCGGGGAAGTCCGACGTGTTGGTGCGCATGCACTCCGAGTGTATGACCGGCGACGTATTCGGGTCGCTCCGGTGCGACTGCGGCGAGCAGCTCGAAGCGGCGCTGCAGCGCATCGCCGACGAGGGTCAGGGCGCGGTGGTCTACCTCCGGCAGGAGGGGCGTGGGATCGGGCTGGGCAACAAGCTCAAGGCCTACCACCTCCAGGACTCGGGGCTCGATACCGTGGAGGCCAACGAGCGACTCGGCTTCAAGCCGGACCTGAGGGACTACGGCATCGGGGCCCAGATTCTGCTCGACCTGGGGATCCGATCGCTGCGGCTCCTCACCAACAATCCGCGGAAGATCGTCGGGCTCGACGGCTACGACCTGGAGATCACGGGCCGTGAGCCGCTCCAGGTGGAGCCGGGTGAGCACAACGAGCGGTATCTCGAGACCAAGCGCTCCAAGCTGGGACATCTTCTATGAGCTCCAAGGGATCACCCGTCGAAGCGTATCGCCGTCGGCTCAGCGCCGCCGGAATGCGCGTGGCCGTGGTCGCGGCGCGCTTCAATCAGGACGTCACCGACCGACTCCTGGAAGGGGCGCGGACCGCGCTCGCCGAGTACGGCGCCGCCGAATCCGATGTAGAGGTGTTCCAGGTCCCGGGGGCCTGGGAGCTTCCGCAGACCGCCGCTCGGGTGGTGGCCACGGGGCGGTTCGACGCCGTGGTGACGCTCGGATGCGTCATCAGGGGTGAGACCCCGCACTTCGACTACGTCTGCTCCCATGCCTCCCTGGGGCTGGGGCGCGTGGCCACCGCGTCGGCGATCCCAGTGGTGTTCGGTGTGCTCACCACAGACGATCTCGACCAGGCCATGGCACGGGCCCGCGAGGGCGCCGACAACAAGGGCTTCGAGGCCGCCACCACCGCGGTGGAGATGGTGGGTGTCTTCCGACGCGTGGAGGCGGGGTGAGCGGCACCGTGGGGATGGATCGACGGGAGCGTATCGACCGCAGCAGGTCCCGGGCCTGGGCGCTCCAGATCCACTACAGGTGGGAGAGCGGCGGCGCCGAGGGCCGGCTCCGCGACGCCCTGGTGGAGACCCTGACCACCCGGCGGATCGCGCATCGCCGGATTCCCTACGTGCGCACCCTCCTCGGAGTCCTGGACGACCACGGCGCCGAGATCGACACGGCCCTCCGCACGGCCCTCCAGAACTGGCGTCTGGAGCGGCTCGCCGCCATCGACCGGGCGGTGCTGCGCATCGGCGCGGCCGAGCTCCTCTTCGGGGAGGACGTCCCGCCCAAGGTGGCCATCCAGGAAGCCATCCGCCTCGCCGAGGCGTACGGAGGCAAGGACTCTCCGCGCTTCGTGAACGGCGTCATGGACGCGCTCTACAAGCAGACCGAGGCCGGGTGAGCCACCGACCGGGGCGCCCGCTGCGCATCCTGGTCGTCAACTGGCTGGATCGCGAGAACCCGAAGAGCGGAGGGGCGGAGATCCACCTCCACCAGGTCTTCGGTCGCCTCGCGGCGCGCGGCCACTCGGTCACGGCGTTGGTCTCCGGCTTCCCCGGGGCCGCCGCGCGCACGTCCCTGGACGGCATGGAGGTCCACCGGACGGGCCGGCGTAACACGTTCTCGCTGGCGGCGCCCCGGTATTTCCGTGAAAGCCTATCGGGGCACCGGTTCGACGTCATCGTCGAGGACCTGAACAAGGTGCCCCTGTTCACGCCCCGTTGGGGCGCCACCCCCACGGTGCTTCTCGTCCATCATTTGTTCGGCAGGACGGCTTTCCAGGCGGCGTCGCCGCCGGTGGCCGTGGCCACGGTGCTGCTGGAGCGTCTGATTCCGCGGCTGTATCACGACGTTCCCACCGTGGCGGTGTCGGAGAGCACACGCGAAGATCTGGCGCTGCGCGGGTTGGATCCGGCCAACATCGAGGTGATTCCCAACGGCATCGACACGGAAGCGCTGACGCCGGATCCCGCCGACGGCCGCGAGCCTGAGCCCACGCTGCTCTTCATCGGGCGTCTGAACCGCTACAAGCGTCTGGACCTGGTGCTACGGGCCCTGGCCACCCTGGCATCGAGAGGCGTGGCGCCTCGTCTCTGGGTGGCCGGAAGAGGCCCGGAGGCCGAGCGGTGGACCAGGCTGGCGGAGCAGCTGGGACTTGCCCATCGGGTCGACTTCCTGGGCTTCGTGTCCGAGGAGGAGAAGTTGCGCCTGCTGAGGCGCGCCTGGATCCACGTGCTCACCTCCAGCAAGGAGGGGTGGGGGATCTCGAATCTCGAGGCCGCCGCGTGCGGCACCCCCACCGTCGCCAGCGACGCCCCGGGCCTCCGCGAGTCGGTGGTGCACGGTCAGACGGGACTCCTGGTGCCTCACGAGGACCTGGAGGCTCTGGCCGACGCCATCGCCGGGTTGCTGGCGGACCCTGACGCCCGGCGGGCCATGGGACGCGCCGGCCGGCGCTTCGCCGAGCGCCACTCCTGGGACGCCGCCGCGGACCGGACTGAACGGTTCCTCCATCGGGTGGTCGGTGGACACGGCCTCGGCTAACTTTCGAGTGCAGGAGCAGTCACCGTACCGTCCCGAAAGATTGGGGAGATCCTTTGAGAATCCAGATCACCGCTCGCCACTGCGACGTGCCGGAAGACGTGCTGGATCGCGCGCGCGAGCAGGTCGCGTCACTCGCCAAGTTCAACCCGCGAGCCACGTCGGCCGACGTCGTCTTCGAGGAAGAGAAGCAGAACCGCAAGGTCGAGATCATCGTCCACTCCGACGGCTCGGCTCCGGTGGTCGGCGCCGGTGAGGCGACGGAGTTCCGCGCGGCGCTGGACAAGGTGGTGGACCGGGTGGGCCGGCAGCTCCGGGAGCAGCGGAAGCGGGCCAGGGAGCATCAGGCACCTCCCCTCCAGGAACGCGTCACAGGAGACTGATTGGTCGTGGACG
>CAYGKI010000152.1:0-7891 GCA_964350235.1 uncultured Gemmatimonadaceae bacterium
GGACGATCTGGTTCCAGGTACGGTACTCGCCGAGCTTCTCGAACGACGAGTGCAGATACCCGATGTCGGGAACGACGCTGGTCACCGTCTCGCCGTCCAGCTCGCACACCAGGCGGAGCACGCCGTGGGTGGCCGGGTGCTGCGGCCCGATGTTGATGAGCATCCGCTCGGTGCCCAGCTCGGGCTCCGGAATGTCGAACGGCTGGAACGGGCTCTGGACCGGTCGCCCGTCCACGCCCATCTCGCGGTTCCGCCCGACAGGAATCTCCACGGTCTTCTGTGCCATCACGCGCCTCCCTCTTCGGCGCCTCGGGTGCCGACCTCGGGGGCCAGCTCCTGGGGCTCCCTGCCCTCTTCGGAGAGGACCTGGTCGCCGTAGAACCGCTCCACGTTCTGTGCCAGGGCCCTCCGGGTCTGCTCCGCGCGCGAGTACCGGCCGCGCAGCGGAAAGTCCTTTCTTAGCGGGTGCCCCTCGTCATAGTCCAGCGGCATGAGGATCCGCGTCAGGTTGGGGTGACCCTTGAAGGTCACGCCGAACAGGTCGTAGACCTCCCGCTCCAGCCAATCGGCCGATTTCCACAGCGACACCACCGAATCGATCTCCAGGGCGTCCACCTCGAGCGGGCAGCGCACGCGGAGCGCTCGCTTGGTCCTGGTGGAGTACATCTGGTAGACCACCTCCACCGGGCGACCGTTTCCGTAGTCCACGCCGGTGACGTCCGACATCATGTCGTACGCCTGGTCCGGGTCGTCCTTGAGCCAGGACAGGATCTCGAAGCTCCGGTCGGGGCCGATCCAGACCACGTGCTGATCGCCCGCGTTGGTGCGCTGGCCCAGGATGGCGTCGCCGAAACGAGCGCCCAACGCCACGATGGACGGATGATCACTCTCCGCGGCGGGAAACCGCGGAGCCGCCGATTTGACGGGATCGGACGGAGCGGGTCCGTCGGCGATCGCGTCGAAGGCGCTCACACTTTGTTCAGTCATAGATGGGGTTCCGACGGGTCTTGCCCTCGGGGGTCTCCCCGCGGGGCACCTGACCGGTGGAGAGACGCTCCTGGCGCGTCGAGTTGCCGAACGGACCCGTGAGCCCGCCGATCTCCGTCTCGTTGGCCTTGGGCTGCGCCACGCGAAGGGGATCCTCGGCCCGGTGCTCGAAGTGCTTGGAGAGCGACTCCTGCCGGATCTTCTCCTGGATCATCATGAGGCCGTAGATGAGTCCTTCGGGGCGCGGCGGGCACCCGGGAATGTAGACGTCCACCGGGACGATGGTGTCGATTCCCTGCACCATGGAGTAGACGTCGAAGACCCCGCCCGAGCTGGCGCACGCCCCCATGGACACGCACCACTTGGGCTGGGGCATCTGGTCCCAGATCCGCCGCAGCACGGGCGCCAGCTTATACGGCACCCGGCCCGCGCAGATGAGCACGTCCGCCTGGCGTGGGCTGAACGACATGCGCTCCATGCCGAAGCGCGCCAGGTCGTAATTCGAAGCCGCGGAGGCCATCATCTCGATGGCGCAGCACGCCGTACCGAACGGCATGGGCCACAAAGAGTTGAGACGTCCCCAGTTGATGATCGCGTCGATCTTGCTGGTGAGGAACGTCGGGCTTCCGTCGCCGAAGATTCCGCCGGAGGTCGGGACGGGCCCGACCCCGGGCAGCTTGTCCATCAATCCCATTCGAGACCTCCCTTCTTCCATTCGTAGAGCAGTCCCACGGCGAGGACGATGACGAACAGGCTCATCGCCACGAAGGCGCTCCAACCCAGCTCCCGCATCTGGACCGCCCATGGGATCAGGAAGATCGTCTCCAGGTCGAAGACGATGAAGCTGATCGCCACCATGTAGAACTTCACGGAGAAGCGGGCCCGCGTGGTCCCGAGCGGGATCATCCCCGACTCGTAGGGCATGAGCTTCTGGGGCGTGTCGCGTCGGGGATTCAGGAGGTGTGAGGTGACCACCATCCCGACGGCGTTGAGCACCGACACGCCGAACAGAAGGAGAAGGGGGAGATATGCTCCCGACATGGGGTCGCGTGGGTTTGTGAAATTGTTCACGAAGCCGTGTGACGGGTTGGAAGGTACCCGCCGCCGCGTTGGAGTGTCAACCGCGTGACAGCCGGATTTTTACCGTTTTTGACCGGGTTTGGCACTCTCCGGCCCTCGGGGATATCTTGGGCCCCCCGACCCGCCGCCCCCGCCGGTCGTACGGACTCCCCGACACACGTCCTTCAGCGCCCCGGAGCACGACAGCCATGCCCATCAAGAGCGACAAGTGGATCCGCCGGATGTGCGAGGATCACGCGATGATCGAGCCGTTCGAGACCGGGCAGGTGCGTGACGGCGTCATCTCCTACGGACTGTCGTCCTACGGCTACGACATCCGGGTGGCGCCCGAGTTCAAGGTGTTCACCAACGTCCACAACGCCCTCGTGGACCCGAAGCGGTTCGACGACCGCTCGTTCGTGGACATCAACGGTCCCGAGTGCATCATCCCACCCAACTCCTTCGCGCTGGCCCGGACGGAGGAGTATTTCCGGATTCCCCGGGACGTGCTGGTCGTGTGCGTCGGGAAGTCCACCTATGCCCGGTGCGGTCTCATCGTGAACGTCACGCCGCTGGAGCCCACCTGGGAGGGATATCTCACCCTGGAGATCTCCAACACCACGCCGCTACCTGCCAAGGTCTACGGAGGTGAAGGCATCGCCCAGCTCCTCTTCTTCGAGGGAGACGAGGAGCCGGAGATCGCCTACGCCGACCGGAAGGGCAAGTACATGAAGCAGGTCGGGGTCACGCTTCCCAAGATGTAGCGCGCGCCGAGGGGCACGGGACCGCCCATGCGGCGGCGCCTCCCCGCCCCTCCCGGTCAGCTCCCTGGTTTCGCGTGAGGGCGCGCCAGGAGTAGGGCGAACAGCCCGTCGTCGTCCTCGCGCCAGCGCGTGATCTCCAAGCCGGCGGCCTTGAGCAGCTGCTCGATGGACGCGCGGTCGTGCTTGCAGCTGATCTCCGTGCGGATGGACTCGCCCCTGCGGAACCGGATCCTCGTGCCCGCCACGTCCACCTCGTGCGACGTCCGAGCCACGAGATGCATCTCGATCCGGTGGTCCACGTCGGAGTAGAAGGCCCGGTGCTCGAACGAGTCCGGGTCGAAGTCCGCCCCGAGGCCCCGATTCAGTACGGACAGGACGTTCAGGTTGAACCGCGCCGTCACCCCTTCCTCGTCGTTGTACGCCGCCTCGAGCATCTCCACGCTCTTCCGGGGTCCGGGCCGCTGGTCCACGCCCAACAGGAAGCGGTCGTCCGGACGCATCTGACTGCGTACGCGCCGCAGGAGCCGGAGGGCTTCCTCGGGCGCGAAGTTGCCGATGGTGCTGCCGAGCAGCGCCGTCCAGGACGGGCTGGGGAGCCCCGTCGGCAGGTTGAACGGCCCCGAGATGTCCATCACCGCCGCTTCCACCCGCAGGCCCGGATATTCGTCCCGGATCCGGTCGGCGGTCTGTCGAAGGAAATCGCCGCTGACGTCCACCGGGACGTACACGTTGCCCGTCCCCCTCGCCTCCATGGCCGAGAGCAGGACCCGGGACTTGTCCGCGCTCCCCGCACCCAGCTCCACGAGGCTCCGGGGCTCGAGGTCGCGGACCCACTCCGTCGCCGCGTCCTCCAGGAGCCGCCGCTCCGTCCGGGTGGGATAGTACACGTCCAGCGTGGTGATGCGCTCGAAGAGCTCGGAACCGTGCTCGTCGTAGAAGTACTTGGGCGACAGCTCCTTCTGCGCGCGAGACAGGCCCTCCAGGACGTCGCGAAGCATCACGGCGTCCGTGGCGGCGCCTTGCTCTTGGGTGGGTGTATGGCTCATGGGGGCTTGCCATGGGTAGGCGGAGACGGTCGAACGTAACCTAAGACAAGGCCGGTTCCCGCGAGGCGACGATCGTCCCGGTGGTCGCCAACGCCCGGCGATGGCGCCAGGTTCCCGAGTCCTCTCCCCCCAAACCGCATACCCCCGGTCCATGCCCACCCCTCCGTCGAGCCGAGACGAGCGGAGCGCCCCCGCGCTCCGAGCTAGGGACGTGGTCAAGGCGTACGGATCCGTTCGGGCGCTGGATGGCGCCACGCTGGAGGTCGCCTCAGGCGAGATGCTGGCCCTGGTGGGAGAGAGCGGAAGCGGAAAGTCGACGCTGCTCCGCTGCTTCAACCGGATGGTCACGCCCGACGCGGGGACGGTGGAGGTGCGAGGTCGAGACGCCATGTCCGCCGATCCGGTGACGCTCCGACGGTCGCTGGGTTACGTGCAGCAGGACGGTGGCCTGCTTCCTCATTGGACCGTGCTGCGGAACGCCGGGCTCGTCCCCTGGCTCCAGGGTGCGCCGGATGCCGCGGAGAAGGCGCGCCAGCGCCTGGAGCTGGTCGGCCTGGCGCCGGACTCGTTCGGCCATCGCTATCCACGTGAGCTGTCCGGGGGACAGCGTCAGCGGGCCGCGCTGGCCCGGGCCCTGGCCGGCGATCCGCAGGTGCTCCTTCTCGACGAGCCCTTCGGCGCGTTGGACGCCCTCACCCGCGCGGAGGTGCAGGACACCTTCGCCTCCCTACGGAACCGCCTGGGTGTCACCGTGCTTCTCGTCACCCACGACCTGGACGAAGCGTTTCGACTGGCGGACGTGGTGGCCGTGATGCGAGGTGGGCGGATCGAGCAGGTCGGCACGCCCAGGGCGCTCAGGTCGGAGCCCGCCACCGAGTACGTTCGGCAGCTCCTCGAGCGCGGGAGGATCCGGTGAGGATCCGCGCCGCGGTGCCGCTGCTCCTGGGCCTGGCGGGTCTGGGGGGAGCGGGGGTCGCCCAGGAGCCGACGCCGTCGGTGGCGCGTCCGGTGGTCGTCGCCACCAAGCCCTTCGCCGAGTCCTACCTGCTCGGCGAGATGTTCGCGCAGCTCCTGGAGGCACGCGGACTGACCGTGGACCGACGCCCTGGCCTGGGCGCCACCGAAATCGCGTTCGGAGCCCTCCGGAGCGGTGCCATCGATGTCTACGCCGAGTACACCGGCACCGGTCTGTTGGCCATCCTCGGCGCCGAGCCACCGTCCGATGCAGGTGCGGCGTTCCGCGTGGTGTCGGAGGCGTTCCGTGATCGTTGGGGCATCCGGTGGCTCCCGCCCCTGGGGTTCGAGAACACGTACGCCATCGCCGTGCGGCCGGAAACGGCGGATTCGCTGGGACTCGCCACGCTCTCGGACCTGGCTCGGGTGGGCGGCGATCTGGTGGCGGGCCTGAGTCCGGACTTCATCGGCCGCGCGGACGGGCTCGCCGGGCTGGAGGGTGCGTACGGTCTGGGCTTCCGGGCGATCCGCCCGCTCCTTCAGGCCGTGAAGTACGAGGCCCTGGCTCGCGGCGAGGTGGACGTCATCGACGGGTATTCCACGGACGGCGCCATCGTCCGCCATGGCCTCACCGTGCTGGAGGACGACCTGGGGTTCTTCCCACCCTACGACGCCGCGGCCCTGGTGGGACCGGGCCTTTGGGAGGACCGACCGGAGGCCGTGGCGGCGCTGGTGGAGCTTTCCGGGCGCGTGCAGGTGGAGACCATGCGCGAGCTGAACCGGCGAGTGGAGATGGATGGTGCCCCGGTGGCGTTCGTGGCCGCTTCCGCGCTGCGGGAGCTCGGGCTCGTGGGCGACGGCGCCTTCGCCCAGGCCCGGGGGCCGGCCCCGGACGCCGGCGGCACGTTCTCCTCCTATCTGTGGGCCCGCCGAGGCGACACGCTGGCCCAGAGCAGGCGCCACCTCTTTCTGGTCACGCTCTCGCTCCTCGCCGGCCTGCTGGTGGCCGTCCCGCTGGGACTGGCACTGACGCGTCGTCCCGGGACGGCCGAGGCCGTCATCAGGGTGGTGGGGACGTTCCAGACCATTCCGAGCATCGCCCTGCTCGCGTTCATGATCCCGTGGCTGGGCATCGGAGTGACCCCTGCGGTGACGGCACTCTTCCTCTACTCGCTGTTCCCCATGGTCCGCAACACCTACACCGGCGTGCGCGACGCCGACCCGGCGGCGGTCTCGGCGGCCCGGGCGTTGGGCATGACGGAGCAGCAGCTGCTCCGCCACGTGCGTCTGCCCCTGGCCGCGCCCGTGATCATGGCCGGGGTGCGCACGGCCGCCGTGATCAACGTGGGGACCGCCACCCTGGCGGCATTCATCGGTGCCGGGGGGCTCGGAGATCCCATCGTGGCCGGACTCGCCCTGTCGGATACCAGGATGATCCTGTCGGGCGCCGTCCCCGCGGCCGTCATGGCGGTCCTGGCCGACGCGGGGCTCGGTTGGGTCGAGGGGCGCATGGCCCCGGCGGGCCTCAGCCCGGCGGAGGCGTCCTCACCAGCACCGCGGTGACCAGCAGCACCAGCTGTCCGAAGAGCAGCTCCACCATGGCCGCCCGGCGCAAGGCTCCCCGTCCGCCCGGGGCGTCCAGGCGGGGTGTGAGTCGGCGCCAGTTCATCCACCCCAAGAAGAGCACCACGCCCACCAACGCCAGCTTGAGGAGGAGCCTTCGTCCGTACGGGTCCCCCGTGAGGGAAGCGAGCCCGGGAACGTGCGCCCAGGAGGACGCGATACCGGAGAGGACCAGCACACCCACGGCCGACATGGCCACCGGGGAGAACGCGTGGACCAGCGCCGGAAGCGGGTCGGGGTCGCTGCTCCGACGGGCCAGGAAGAGGACCCCGGCCAGGCCGCCCATCCATGCCGAAGCCGCCAGCACGTGGGCCGTGTCCGCCGCGACGAGACCGACCCGGAGGATCCCCTCGCCGCCGCTGGCGTGACCGGTGAGCGCCGGGAAGGCGCTGAGAAGAAGTCCGGCGGGAAGGGCCATCGCCCACGCCGCATCGGATCCCTGCCTGGCCCATGCCAGAAGAGCGGCCAGCAAGACCGCCCCCGCGGCACCCAGCAGGAACGTGGTCCCCCAGGCGGTGCCACGGAGGAGGAGCTCGGCGTCTTCCTGCCAGGGGACGAAGGGATCCCGGAACTCCAGGAGCTGGCGAAGGAAGACCAGGCCCAGCCCCATGGCCAGCAGGCCGGCGGAGATCAGTCCCATTCGCGCGGCGTCGGACCGGAGCCGGTCGAGCCGAACCACCGCCTGGACACCCGGCAGAACCAACCAACGGAGCGTGAGCGCGCCGTTGGCGCCCAGAATCCCCGCGAAGAGGAACCAGCCCGCGACGGCGTCGAGGCCGATCCCCGGGGCCAGAAGCTCTATCGCGCCGCCACGGTGAACGCGAAGTCACCGCGGACCGTGTGCCCGTCCTGCCCGATGCCACGCCATGCGACGGTATAGGCCCCTGGGGCCAGGGACGCCGAGGGGCGGATGTCGAAGCGGGTGCCGTCGTCGGAGCTCTGGACGGGATCGGACGAGGCCACCAGCCCGCCCCGCGCGTCTACCAATCGGATGGAGACCGAGTTGTCCTGGGGCACCTGGGTGAACCACAGGGTCACGGCGGAGGGCGACGAGACGGTGGCGCCGGCCTCGGGAACCGAGCGGTCCAGGGCAAAGTGCATGGACGCGGCGGGAGCGGCCGCCAGCCCGAAGGCCAGGAGCGCGAGCACCGGGAGCGCCTTCACCTTTCTGGTCATCCAGAGGATCCTCTGCTACGAGTGCGGGGAACTGTCCAGATCCATGCTACCACCGGAGTGGGCTTCGTGTTGCAGCCGTCGCATGGCCACGATCCCAGCCGCCGGCCCCAGCGCGAGGACGGCGAAGGCCGGCCCCCACCCCACGCGCTCCGCGAGGGCGCTGCAGAGCTGGATGGACACGCCGGTGAGGGCGAACCCGGCCATGGTCTGGAGCATGAGGGCGGTCCCCACCGAGTCCGCCGGAGCCCGCTCGGTGACCACCGCGCTGAACTGGGCCGAGTC
>CAYGKI010000153.1:0-2247 GCA_964350235.1 uncultured Gemmatimonadaceae bacterium
GTAGATGTCCTCGGTGTAGTACTCCGGGATGTGGTGGACGCGAGCCGGCCTGTCCGCCCACGCGGCGTTGAGGGTGGCGGCCACGTTCTCCATCCCCCGGGTGTTTCCGCCGCTGTCGCCGATGAGGACGATGTCCGTGAAGCCGTGCGCCGCGAAGCTGGAGGCGATGTCCGTGAGGAGCGCCTCGAAGGTCTCCTGCCTGACGCTGATGGTGGCGTGATACCGCATGTGGCCGGAGGGTGGGTCGATATTGCCCTCGGGCACGAACTTCACGATGGGGGCCACGAGAGCGTCGCCGAGCTCGCGCGCGATGGCCTCGGCGGTGGCCGACAGGACGAAGTTGTGCTTGCCGCTGGCGACATAGGGTCCGTTCTGCTCCACCCCACCGGTTCCGATGATGACCGTGGTCATTCCCTCCGCCAGGGCATCGCGGACCTCCATCCAGGTCATCTCTTCGATCCAGAGGGTACCGGTGCCGGCGATGGGCCGGGGGGCATCCAGCTCCTGGGCGTGGGTCGCGACGGGCGGTAGCGTCGCCGACAGGGCGAGCACCGCACCCAGGAACGGGAAACGGCGGAGCGTTCGGGGGGATGGCATGGGGCTTCCTCGCGTAGGAGACGCGGCGCAGATGGTCCGGCGCAGGATGGCCCTCCACCGACACCACCGGCAAGAGTCGCCGGAGCGCCGGGTGCCGGTCGCCGTATCGCGGCTCCGACCGTCAGGCCGTAGTTTGCGGTTCTTCCCGCACCTTCACGAGGTCGTCATGCCAGACAGCTCCCGGAGCCTTCCCCGGCGTTTCGCGCCCACCGCGCTTCTCCGCGTCCATCGTTCTTCCCCGGTCATGCTCGTCGTGGCCGTGGTGCTCGGGCTCGTCACCGCTCTTCCGGCTGCTGCACAAATCCCGCTTTCCCAGGCCACCATCGAGGACCTGGGGCGCGCCTTCGAGACCGGGGACCTCACGTCCGAGGAGCTCGTCCGGACGTACCTCGCCCGCATCGAGGCGTACGATCAGGCGGGTCCGGCATTGAACGCGGTCATCCACCTGAACCCTCGCGCTCTCGAGACGGCACGCGCCCTGGACGAGGAGCGGAGGGCTCGGGGCCCGCGCTCGCCCCTGCACGGCATCCCGGTAGTCCTCAAGGACAACGTGGACACCGGCGACATGCCCACCACCGCCGGGTCGGTGCTTCTGGCGGGGTCCATCCCCCCCGACGACGCCTTCCTGGTGCGCCGGCTCCGAGAGGCCGGCGCCATCATCCTCGCCAAGGTGAACATGAGCGAGTTCGCCTCGGGCGTGACCATGGGCTCGGTGTCGGGTCCCATGCGCAATCCACACGACCTGGCCCGCACCCCTTCGGGCTCTTCCGGAGGCACGGGCGTCGCCATTGCCGCCAGCTACGCGCAGCTCGGGATCGGAACGGATACGGGCGGATCGGTTCGTGGGCCGTCGGCGTCCAACGGCATCGTCGGGCTGAAGCCCACGCAGGGGCTGATCAGCCGAGACGGCATCGTCCCGTTGTCCCTGACGTTCGACGTGGCGGGCCCGATGGCGCGTCACGTCTACGACGTGGCGGCCATGCTCAACGTCATCGCGGGGACCGACGACGCCGATCCGGCCACGGAAGCGGCGGACGCGCGACGCATGCCCGACTATACCCGGGCGCTGGACGCCGGAGCCCTGGCGGGGGCGCGCATCGGGATCGCCCGCGACTTCACGGGTCAGGACGAGGAAGTGGACTGGATCGTCGAGTCGGCGCTGAGGACCATGCGCGCGGCGGGCGCGACGGTGGTGGAGGTCCGGTACCCCCGGTGGTTCCTCGACGCGAAGGGGGACTGGTACACCACCATCCGGTGGCCCGACTTCCGCGCCCAGATCCCGGACTACCTCGAGACGCTGGGTCCGGAGTATCCCAAGACGCTGGCGGAGATGATCGAGCGGGCCAGGGAGATCGTGACCCTGAGCCCCGACGGCTCCGGGACGAATCCCACCCGGTGGACCCTGTTCGATCGCGAGGAGGCCAGCGGATCACAGGATGCCCCCGCGTACGTGAGCATGCGCGACCATGGTCTCGCTCTGGCCCGGGGCATCGTGGAGGGGCTCTTCGAGGAGCACGACCTGGACGCCATCGTCTATCCCACCTCGCCGACCCGGCCGGGCCTTGTGGCGGGTGGAGGAGGAGGGGGGGGGCCTTCCGCCCCCAACATCGCCAATCTCACCGGCTTTCCCGGCCTGATCGTTCCGAGGGG
>CAYGKI010000153.1:2257-7793 GCA_964350235.1 uncultured Gemmatimonadaceae bacterium
CCAGCGACAAGCTCCCGGTGGCCATCTCGTTCTTCGGCCCGGCGTTCAGTGAAGCCCGCCTTCTCGGGCTCGGATACGCCTTCGAGCAGGCCACCCGGGTCCGCCGCGATCCGGTGCACGCGCCCGCCCTTCCCGGGGACCGCATAGGAGGGTCCGAGTAGCATGTCCGTCCGGCTCCGATCCATGGCGGGGGTGTTGGCCCTCGTCTCGCTCCCGGGGCTGGCCCTGGCCCAGGAGCGGGACGTCGGAGAGGAGGGAGCCCTGGCGGGCACGGTGGTGGACGCCCTTTCGGAGCGGCCCATCGTCGAGGCGCTGGTCATCCTGGAGGGTGGTGGGAGGGCCGTGCTCACGGACGAGGAAGGCCGGTTCGACTTCGGACCCCTGGAGCCCGGTGAGATCTCCGTGACCGTCCGCCGCTACGGATACGAGACCCAGGGGGCCGACTTCTATCTGCCGGGTGGTGAGATCACCCGCCTGGAGGTCCCCCTGCCGCCCAAGGCCGTGCTGGTCGACGGACTCAGCGTGGTCACCGAGCGCTTGGAGACCATGGAGCAGCGCATCACGTCCCGGCGGAGGGCCACACCCATGTCCCACCAGGCCTTCGAGCAGGGACGCCTCGTCCGGACCTCGGCCAGGGACGTCCTGGAGATGTTGGATCTGGAGTCGGCCCTGCCCATCCAGCCGTGCGGGCGGCGATCGTTCGGATCGGCGTGCGTCCTCCGCCGGGGTCGCCTGGTGGAGCCACGGGTGTTCGTGGACGAGATGCCGGTGATCGGCGGGCTGCAGCAGCTCGCCACCTACCGGCCGTACGACCTGTACCTGGTGGAGGTCTACGGTCGCGGTCTCGAGGTGCGGGTATACACCCACCAGTTCATGGAGCGGATGGCGCGGCGGCCGGTGGCGCTCATGCCCGTGCGGATCTGGTAGCGCCGGCGACTCCGATCCCTACTTTTCGGGTCCCTTTTCGCAGCGACCCGAGGATGCACGGAGTGCCCATGGCCGACAAGACGGAGATCCCCAGCGAGATCGCGGCGGACGTTCTCGAGACGATCCTCGAGGGCTCGTTCCGGAAGACGTTCGTGGACGAGGCGCTGGCGAGGGGTGGGATCGGACCGGGACTCCGACACCTGCGTGGCGCCATGCAAGCCCACGGATTCCTCGCCGGGGGCCGCCGCTTCGAGCTCCGCGACGTCATCGACCGGATGGATCGACGCACGCGCAGCGAGGGCTTCCGGGCGCTCCACAGCTGGAACTTCCGGGACCTGGAGTTCAGCCGGGAGAACACCCCCGTCATTCTCCTGGACTACTTCGCCGACATCGGGATGGTGGAGGGGACGGATCGGAAGGTTCTCCAGATCCTGATGGACTACTACTTCCTGCACCTCCTCATCCTCTGCGCCATGCGGGCGTGGGACAGCGACGATCCCGTGGCCTACCTGGACCGGGTGGATGGCCTCGTCCAGCTGCTGCAGGGTCCCGACGGCGGCGGTCATCTCTTCGTCGAGCACGCCGAGACGCTCCTCATCCTCGGCCTCTCGCAGTTCCACCCCGAGGAGGCGGCGTACGATCGACTGGTGGACAAGGTGTGGGCGCTGGACTCCGCCGAGCGCCGGGTCCGCTTCGCATCCCTGGGCACCGCCGTGCTGGCGCCCCACCTGCGCTGGGGCTTCGGCGTCATGTACCGCAGGGACGTGGGCCGGATGCGCGACGACAATGTGGGTGACTACCCCTGGCTGCTCACCGCCGTGCTCGAGCTCCTGAGGGCATACGATGGGCTCGTGGAGCAGGGGGCCGGCGCGGACGCACGCTTTCCCGTGGTGGAAGCCGCGGTGAACGGTCTGACGCCCGACCCGTGGGCCTTCTTCGAGAAGCCTCCCGCGGCGCTCCAGGGGTACCTGGAACAGGTGGAGGAGTTCAGGGCTCTGTTCCGGAAGCACCAGGCCGCTCTGCTCCAGGACTTCGAGGCGGTGCGACCCGGGTCCGGGCGCTACTCACCCTTGGACCTCCACTTCAACTTCCCGCACAACGCCATGGTGGCGAAGGTGCTCATCGCCCTGCACGAGGGGTCCGAACTGAACCTTCCGGTGGATGCCCTCTTCAGGAGCCCGGTGGAGGGCGACGACGACGCCGATCGGATGACGGCGGACTTCGCCGACACCCTGATGAACTACTCGGGCGTGAATCCCGAAGGGTACGACCAGCACGGAGCCATGTTCGTGGTGCACGACCCGAAGGCGGGTCTGAGGCACTTCAACATGATGATGTCCACCATCCGCAAGAACATGCCGGCGCCCGTGACGTGAGTGACGTCGGTGGCGTGGCGCCCGGGCCGCCGGCCGTGGGGCCCGACGCGCGGGGTCGGAGCGCAGACGCCCCGACCCCGCTCCTTCATCAGCGCTCGATGGGCGCGCGCACCAGGTTCCCCCACTCCGTCCAGGAGCCGTCGTAGTTCCGGACCTTCGGGTAGCCCAGAAGGTGCTGGAGCACGAACCAGGTGTGGCTCGAGCGCTCGCCGATCCGGCAGTACGCCACCACGGTGT
Source organism: uncultured Gemmatimonadaceae bacterium (assembly GCA_964350235.1). Lineage (GTDB taxonomy): Bacteria > Gemmatimonadota > Gemmatimonadetes > Longimicrobiales > Gaopeijiaceae > JAWLHJ01. The sequence continues at coordinate 4,798 of CAYGKI010000153.1, forward strand.
CGTCGGACGACAGACCCTGCTCGTCCTCGTAGATGGCCTTGAGCTCGTCCACGTCCTTGAACGTTCCGTCGTCGTTTGCGGCGCGCTTCCACGGCACGCTGGCCGCGCCGGGGATGTGCCCGCCCCTGAGCGAGCCTTCCTGCGGGTAGTCGGGCATGTGCAGCAGCTCCCCGCTGTACTCCTGCGGTGAGCGGACGTCCACCAGACGACCCCCGGCTTCCACGTGACTCATGACTTCGTCGCGGAAGGCACGGATGGGCGCGTCGTTCCGCGTCACCACCGGGTACTCCGCCCGCTTCGGCGTCGGTACGTCCGTGGTGAGCGACCGGCCCTCGTCGATCCACTTCTTCCGGCCGCCGTCGAGGAGCCGGACGTCGGGGTGCCCGAAGAGGGTGAACACCCAGAGCGCGTAGGCCGCCCACCAGTTGAAGTTGTCCCCGTAGAAGACCACGGTGGTATCCCGGCTGATCCCCTTGGACGCCATGAGCTCGGCGAACTTCTCGGCGTCCAGGTAGTCCCGGGTCACCGGATCGTTGAGGTCCATGTGCCAGTCGATCTTGATGGCGCCGGGAATGTGGCCGGTGTCGTACAGGAGCACGTCCTCGTCGGACTCCACGACGACGACGGAGGGATCGTCCAGGTGGCCGGCGAGCCACTCCGTGGACACGAGCTTGTCCGGATGGGCGTATCTCTGGAACCTGGGATTCGGATCCTGGGGGGCGGGCATGGTACCTCCAATGGGCAGGTATCTATTCGGTCTTGGTGCGTCGGGGCTCGGGCCCCGTTCCCCGGCATCGGCCGGGTGATGAAGCTAACCCCGGGAGCCACGCTCGGGTTCACCACGGAACCCGACGTCCCCGGCGCTGTAGCTTCATCGCATGAGCATGCCAGCAGACCTCGCCAAGATCGTCGCCCGATTCAAGCGCGCTCCTCGTGACCTGAGGGTGCAGGCGCTTCTCCAGTACGCCGGGAAGGTACCCGAGCTTCCGGCGGAGCTCGCCGGGAACCGGGACGCGCTCGAGCAGGTGCACGAGTGTCAGACACCGTTCTTCCTGGCCACGCGCGTGGACGACGACGGCTCGGTGCACCTCTTCTTCGACGCGCCGGCCGAGAGTCCCACGGTCCGGGGCTTCGCGGGCATCCTTCGCGAAGGCCTGGAAGGGGAAGACTGGCGCGTGGTGCTCGACGTTCCTTCGGACTTCTATTCCGAGATGGGGCTGGGTGAGGTGGTGTCGCCCATGCGCCTCCGGGGTATGAGCGCTATTCTCAACCGTCTCAAGCGGCAGATCCGCGAGCACGTCGGCAGCGACGGCTCGGCCGCCGCCAGAGCTTGACCGGCCGCTGCCACGGCGACCCTCCCGAGCCACAGCTAACGCGGACCTACACTGGAAATGCAGCCATGACCGCACTCGTTCGCTTCCTCAAGGGTCGGAAGGGGGGTCTCCTGGCCCTCGCCGCCGTTCTCCCTCTCCTGGCGTGTGGCATGTCCGCCGCCGCCACCGGGGCACAGAGCCCGGCGGCCGCGCAGCCGACCTATCTCTACGTCTGTGTCCAGGACGACGCCCATATCGCGGTCATCGACGTGGACCGTCTCGAGGTGGTGAACGAGATCGACCTCACCGCGCTCGGGTTCTCGGCCAACGCCAACCCGCACCACGTGGCGGTGGAGCCGGACGGGGAGCACTGGTACGTGTCCCTCATCCGGGAGAACGTGGTGGCCCGCTTCGATCGCGATGGCGATCTCCTGGGCACCTTCGAGATGTCGACGCCGGGCATGCTGGAGTTCGACGCCGGATCCGGCAGGCTCATGGCCAGCCGCTCCATGAGCGCCGTGAACCCGCCCACGCGGGTGGGATGGGTGGACACCGCGACCATGGAGGGGGACGAGATCGACGTCTTCTTCCCGCGTCCGCACCCCATGGTCGTGAGCCCGGATGGCCGGTGGGGCTACACCGGGAGCCTGGGCGTGAACCAGATCGCGGCCATCGACCTCGAGACCGAGGATGTGACGCTCACCGATCTGGATGGTCCGCAGCACGCCCTGGTGCAGTTCGCCGTATCCGCCGACGGCCGATGGATGGTCGCGGCCACCGAGCTGTCAGGGCGTCTCCTGGCGTTCGATCTGTCGGATCCGGCCCACCCCCGGCAGGTGGCCTCGCTGGAGCTCGGACCCATGGTGTTCGATCCGACCTTCTCCCCCGACGGCACCCGGGTCTGGGTTCCGGTGAAGGGGGCCAACGAGGTGGCGGTGGTCCGGGTGTCGGACTGGGGCGTGGAGCGGCGCATCTCGGCGGACAGCTTCCTCCAGCCGCATCAGATCGCCTGCACGCCGGACGGCGCGCGCGCGTTCGTCTCGAACAACAACAAGGCCGACCACATGTCCGGCATGGCGGGCATGGAGGACCATGCGATGCACGAGGCCGCGGGTACGGTCAACGGTAACGTGACTGTGCTGGATACCGAGACCTACGAAGTCGTGGAGGTCCTGGAGTTGGGCCGCAACGTCACCGGAATGGGGATCGCGGGAGGCTGACCCGTCCGGGGGGGACGTCCCCTTCTACGTGCGGGCTCCGGCGCCTCTTCCGGACGATCCGCGAGGCTGCACGTCGTGGAAGGTCAGGTCCTTCTCCTGCTCCACCGTCCGCTTCAGCGCCCACTCCGTGTCGAACAGGATGAGCGGGTTGTCGTCCGCGTCGTCCACGAGGCGGCGTCCGTACTGGGAGGCGACCTTCTCGATGAGCGGGCGTGGGCCGGTGACCCAGCGGGCGCAGTGGAAGGGGAGGCTCTCCAATCGCACGTCCACGTTGTACTCCCGGTCCAGTCGATCGACGAGGACGTCGAACTGGAGACGACCCACCGCGCCCACGATGGGCACGGGGCCGGTGATGGAAGGGGCGAAGAGGAGGAGGATGGTGCCCTCCTCGGCCAGGTGCCGGAGGCCGCGGTCCAGGTGCTTCCGTCGGCGAGCGCGGTCGTGAGCTGTGCTTCGGGCAGCG
>CAYGKI010000154.1:0-7461 GCA_964350235.1 uncultured Gemmatimonadaceae bacterium
GCGACGGGACCTTCCTGCAGCAGATCGGCCTGCCGGGGATGCGCACGGGGAGCCACGATCCGGAGAACTTTTGGCGCGTGGCGGAGGTGACCGTGGACCCTGGGACCAACGAGGTCATCGTCGCGGACGGATACGGGAACAAGAGGGTGGCGATCCTGGACGGCGAGACCGGCGAGATGCTCCGGTATTGGGGCGCCTACGGCAATCCACCGGACGACGCCCCCATCCCGCCGTACGAGCCCGACGCGCCGCCGGCCCAGCAGTTCCGGAGCCCGCTCCACTGCGCCGAGCTGTCCACGGACGGCTTGATCTACGCGTGTGACAGGGCGAGCGACCGTATCCAGGTGTTCCAGGCGGACGGCACCTTCGTGGACGAGGTCTTCATCGAGCCGGAGACCTTGGGGTCGGGGTCGGTGTGGGACATCGCGTTCTCCCCGGACGCCGAGCAACGATTCCTCTACCTGGCGGACGGCTTCAACCGGAAGATCCACGTCATCCATCGCGCTTCCATGACCGTCATGACGAAGTTCGGCGGTGGCGGGCGCCAGCCCGGTCAGTTCTACGGGGTGCACAGCATCGCCACCGACTCCCGAGGAAACATCTACACCACCGAGACCTACGAGGGGAAGCGCCTCCAGAGGTTCGTCTTCCGGGGATACGGGACCGCCCCGGCCGATCAGGGTGTGGTGTGGCCCGAGACCGGGGGGGCGGGCGAGCGGTAGCGGTCACCCGGGCCGGGGTCGCGGGTAGCCTCCCCGAAAGCCGCTTCGCCCTCCAGTCCGCCGTTCCCATGCCCGAATCCACCTCCGGAAGCCGCCACGTCCCCGATTCACGCCTGCGGGTGCTCAAGGACGTGCCCGAGAGGCGGGACGGAGACTACGTCCTGTACTGGATGACCGCCGCGCGGCGGCTGGAGTGGAACTTCGGCCTGGATCGCGCGTGGGCCCGGGCCCGTGCCCTGGGTCGGCCCCTGGTCATCCTGGAGGCGCTGCGCGCCGGATATCCCTGGGCTTCGGACCGGTTCCACGCTTTCGCCCTCCAGGGGATGGCGGAGCATGGGCGCCGGTTGGACGGCTCAGCCGTGGCCTACCATCCCTACGTGGAGCCTGCCGTGGGCGCGGGGAAGGGGCTTCTCCAGGCGCTGGCGGAGCGAGCCTGCCTCGTGGTGACCGACCACGCACCCGTCTTCTTCCTGCCCGAGATGCTCCGGGCCGCGGCCAGGCAGGTCGACGCTCGGCTGGAGGCCGTGGACTCGTGTGGGCTGCTTCCCCTTTCCTGCGTGCGGAAGCCCTACACATCGGCGTATCACTTCCGACGCTTCCTTCAGAGCAGCCTCGGCGACCACCTGGTGCGGCTGCCTTCCGGGGAGCCCCTCGAGGCCAGAGGCGCGCTGCCTTCCGGCACCATCCCCGAGGACGTGGTCCGCCGCTGGCCCGCGGCCACCGGGGCCGTCCTGGAGGGGTCTTCGGAGGCGTTGGCCCACCTCCCCATCGATCATGACGTGGCCCCCGTGGCTGCTCGTGGGGGTGCGGAGGCCGGTCGAGCGCGCCTCGAGGATTTTCTGCGCGACGGTCTGGACCGGTACGGGGAAGAGCGGAACGATCCGGACGCGGACGCGGCCAGTCGACTGTCCCCCTGGCTCCACTGGGGCCATCTGTCTCCACACGAGGTGTTCCACCGGGTGGCGTCCCGGGAGGGGTGGAGCCCGGCGCGCCTGGGTCCGGATGCCGACGGGAAGAGGCGGGGGTGGTGGGGTATGGGCGCTTCCGCCGAGGCGTTTCTCGACGAGCTGGTGACCTGGCGGGAGCTGGGCTACGGGTACTGTAGCGTGGCATCCGACTACCGAAGCTACGAATCGCTTCCCGACTGGGCCCGGGACACGCTGGGGGAGCACGCCGGGGACCAGCGTCCATGGTGTTACGATCTGGACGCCTTCGAGCGCGCCGCCACCCACGACGAGCTCTGGAACGCCGCCCAGCGGCAGCTCCGCGCCGAGGGCATCATCCACAACTACCTGCGGATGCTCTGGGGCAAGAAGATCCTGGAATGGAGCGCCACTCCCGAGGAGGCCCTGCGCATCATGGTGGAGCTGAACAACAAGTACGCCGTGGACGGTCGGGACCCGAACTCGTGGAGCGGGATCATGTGGATCCTGGGTCGCTTCGATCGCGGCTGGCCCGAGCGGCCGGTGTTCGGGAAGGTCCGGTCCATGAGCTCGGACAGCACCCGACGGAAGGTTTCCGTGGACGGATACCTGGAGCGCTGGGGACCGCAACCGGGGTTGGATCTCGGGGATTGACCGGGCCGGGGGCGCCGGGGCGATCCGCCACCGTCACCAGCTTCTGGACAGCCTCAGCCCGAGCGTGAAGTCCGCGGCGGGCGTGTCCGCGGGCAGGTCCTCCTCGAAAGACACGTCCCAACGCCAGCGCTCACCGATGAGCCCGACGACGCCGAAGCCGAGGTTGGCGGAGGGCCCGTCCAGCTCACGTTCCGAGAAGGATCGGAGCACCGGCGAGCTCACCTGGTACTGGACCACGGCGGACAGCCCGTCGCCGAGCCGTCGCTCCACCGCCACCATGCCGTGGTAGGCCCTCCCGCGGAACGCCGAATCCACGTCCCGGGACACCGCCCTCACCGTGGTGGCGCCGAGCATGGCGTGGCCGTGCCAACGCGCACCGGACAGCCTTGCCAGAAGGGAGACGCCGGCATCGGGGCGTTCCCGGACCAGCGGGTCACGGACGGTGGGGATCCGGGTGGTGAGACGCAGCGAGAGTGCCTTCGACGCGTCCTGGCCGCCGAAGAGGCCCACCTTCCCGAAGAGTCGGATGTCCTCCAGGCCCAGGGTACGACGAGGAATGTCCAGCACCACGGTTCCGTCGCCATCCTCCAGCCGTTGGTCGTAGCCGCCCTGGGGAAAGAACTCCCGGTTCGCGTTTCCCACCCCCAGCCGCCCGTGCCACCAGCTGACGAACCCGTCCAGAGCTCCGGGGCCGGTGGTCTCCAGGGTGATGCGTCCTCCCACCTCCACCCGGTCCGAGACGCCCACCCTGACCTCGGTGGTGCTGATGAGGCGCTCCATGTCCACCAGGAGCACGTGGGTTCGGGTGGAGTCCTGCTCGAAGATGTTGGAGTATCCCAGCCAGAGACCCCATTGCACCGTGCCCGCCGGAACGGGCTCGGCGCGCTCGCTGGGCGCGGTGAGCGTCACCCGGTGGAGCGGGGCGCTGTCTTCCGCCACAAGGGGGCCCAGGGCCCCGGTCTGCGCGGCGACCGGTGTGGCCGCCGAGCCGGCCACGACGGCCAGAAGCGGCCCGAGAACGGAACACAGGGCGCCAAACCGGAAAAAAATGTCGTGTCGACTGGGAGAACGACGCATGGCTTCCAGGGATGCGAGCGCGTGGTCACTGGTGGCCCTATCTTTGCGAGGGCTGCCGATCAGGCGACCCGTCAGGGAAGAAGCAAGCTCCGCACCACTCCGGCAAGCACGTCATGGATCCCATGCTGTTCTCCGTAGCCGTCCTCCTCGCGCTGTCGGGCGCGGTGAAGGCACGAGCCAGCGCGCGCCTCGGCCTGGGAACCCCGATCCTCTCCCTCATGGAGCTGCTGGCCGCGCTGGTGGTGGCGGGCGTGGCCGTGGGACCGGCCGCGGGATCGGCGGTGGGTGCCTGGCTCGCCGCCAGTGGGGTGGCGTTCCTGGTGTTCTCGTCAGTACGTCACGCGCGCCTGGTTCGGGACCGCCGTCTCAGGCGGGAGGCTTCGGAGGGACGGCGGCTCCAGGCCTTCCTCCGCATGGCCGACGCGCGCGACCCGTCCACCGACTGACGTCGCGCCCGTGCCCATCGTCCGCGCAGGATCCCGGGAAGGCGCCGCGGGTAGCCCCGGACCGAATCCGTCTCAGCGATATCCCAAGGAAGATCTCTCTCCATGATGACCCTCGAGTCTCTGGGCAACCTCGGCGAGTTCGTCGGCGCCATCGGCGTCGTCATCTCGCTGGTGTACCTCGCCCGGCAGATGCATCAGAACACGCTCTCCGTCCGGGCCGCGTCGTTCAACGCGATGATCCAGAACAGCATCCGGCTGCTCGAGCACTCCTTCCGGGATTCGGAGTTCGCGGCCTTCCTGGCTCGGGCCGAGGCGAATCCCGACAAGCTGACGCCCCATGAGCGCCTCCGTTGGGACTCCTACATGACCGCGGTCTACCGGCACTTCGGGAATCTGGTCTACCAGTCGCGGGTCGGCGCCCTGGACGAACAGATGTGGCAGGCGTACCAGCAGGATCTCAAGCGTCACCTGAGGGCCGAGTCCTGGTCCACGTGGTATCTGCGGCACCGGGAGGTGTTCAGCCGGTCTCTCACCGAGCACGTGGAGAAGGTCCTCCGGGAGCTGGAGGCCGAGAAGCAACACCATCGCGAAAGCGGCGACGGTTCCCCACATTAGTGAGGTGAGCGTTCGTGCGCGTCCCCGAGAGGTTCCGGGATCCGCACGGCGCGGACCCCGCACCATCTCGTGGAGACCCTCAAAGCGATGAGCGCACGTTTCCGGATCCGGACGCCCCAGGGCCAGGAGCTCTCGTTCGCCTCGGAGGAGATGTTCGCCGACTTCGTGAGATCCGGCGAGCTGTCCGAGGGCGATCTGGTCTATGATGCGTCCACCGGCGAGTGGTCGCCTGCGCTCACGCACAGCGTGGTGCTGGAGGCCGGGTCGGACCGCGACGAGGGCCCTGGTCCCGAGGCGAAGAGCCGCGTCGATCTGGGCTCCGCGCTGGACGAGTCTCCGGAGGCCTCCTCGGGTCCCGGAGCCACCGGCCCGGGCGATTCGTCCCTGGGCTTCGATCTGGCGCCGGAGCAGACCCCGGAAGAAGCTTCCGCCGCGTTCGTCCGTGAGATGGAAGAGGAGCGGGCGGCCGAGTTCGAGCGGTCGCATGACGCCAAGGGGCTGCGGGCGGAGGATGGCAGCCAAGGGTTGCTGAAGGATATCCAGCGGGTACCGCCCACGCCCCCGAGCGTATCCGCCGGAGGCGGCGCGACCGCCGGCTCCGGATCTCCCGCGCCTCGGATGGGAGAGAGGGAGCCGCCCAAGCGCTCTCGAATGCAACGGAGCAGGGATGCCGGCAACCGCCGCAGCGTCTCCGGCGCGTTCGTGATGTGGATCGTCGCGCTGGGCGTCCTCGGCGTGGCCGGTCTCCTGGGGCCAGACCTCGTCGCCCTGGCCATGGGTTCCGGTGGGGCCGGAGAGGACGTGCCCACCGATGTCCCGGTCATCGCCGACACGGAGGAAGCGCTGGAGGCGCGTGCCGAGGTTCGCTTCCTCGGCTCGATCCGGCCCCGATTCCTTTCCCTCCCGGCCGTACCCTCGGCTTGGCTGGACGGCCACTACCTGGCCAACGCGTCCCAGTACCCCCAGGTGGCGTCCGTCTGGAACAGCTATCTGGCTCGAGTCCGCCAAGTAAGGGAGGAGGAGAACGAGGTGTATTCGGAAGCCTATCTGAGCGCACTGGACGACGCCCGCGTGAGCGGGGCGAACCGGACGCTGCGTCTGGCCACTGCGCTCTCGCGCTTCGAGCGTGAGGGCGGCGAGCGGGTGGCGCAGTACGACCGGGCCGAGGAGTTGGCCATGGCGGCGCTGGAGCTGCACGACCTCCTGCTGGAGCGCGAGGATCGGATCAGCTACGAGCCCGCGGTGGGGTCTCGCGTATCCGTCGATCCCATCCTTCAGGCGGCCGGCTCGGACGCCGAGACCCAGGATCTCCTGGAGCAGGCGTTGGACCGGGTGCTGGACGCGCTCTCGGCCGGTGGTGATGGACCCGTGGAAGCCCGGGCACTGCCGGCCTGGATCTTCGAGGGACTCCGTGAGGCGGTGGAGTCCGAATGACGCCCAGCGGAACCGAGGTGACATCGATGGATTCCACGCGCGAAACGGGCGACGTGGGCCGCTGGGCCAAGGTCATCGACCACACCCGCTGCATCGGCTGCCACGCATGCACGACGGCGTGCAAGTCGGAGAACGAGGTCCCGCTGTCGGTCACCCGCACCTACGTGAAGTATGTGGACGTGGGCGCCTATCCCCAGGCGCGACGCTCGTTCCAGGTCACCCGCTGCAACCAGTGCGAGGACGCGCCGTGCGTCGCCGCGTGTCCCACGGCGGCCATGCACAAGCGTCCCGACGGCATCGTCGATTTCGACAAGTCCATCTGCATCGGGTGCAAGGCGTGCATCGCCGCGTGTCCGTACGACGCCATCTTCATCAACCCCGAAGACAAGTCGGCGGAGAAGTGCAACTTCTGCGCGCACCGCCTGGACGTGGGGCTGGAGCCGGCGTGCGTGGTGGTTTGCCCCACCCAGGCCATCCTGGTGGGCGACATGGACGATCCGCTCTCGGCGGTGAGCCGCATCATCCACCGGGACGCCGTGGCGGTGCGCCGGCCGGAGAAGGAGACCCACCCCAAGCTGTTCTACAAGGGCGCCGACCAGGCGACGCTGGATCCGCTGGCGGCACGGCGGCCCGACGGCGGGCTCTTCATGTGGAGCGAGCAGGGGAACGTGCCCCACCAGGTGCACGGTGGGCATCCGGGGAACGGCAAGGGCCGGTCGGCCGCTGGGGGCGCCGCCGCACATGTGTCCGGAGCCAACAGCTCCGCCGCCGCCCTCCTCAGCTATGACATCATCCACAGGGCGCCCTGGGATTGGCGGGTGAGCGCCTACACCTTCACCAAGTCCGTGGCGGCGGGCGCGTACCTGGCGCCCCTGCTTCTGGGCGCGCTGGGCGTGCTGCCGTTCACGTCCACGCTGTGGGGCTGGACGGGGCCGTTGGTGGCGCTCCTGGCGCTGCTGGTCACCGGCGGCCTCCTGGTGTGGGACCTGGAGCACCCCGAGCGCTTCTGGATGGTGCTGGCCCGGCCGCAGTGGCGCAGTTGGCTGGCGCGGGGAGGGGTCGTCATCACGGCGTACGGCGCGGTGTTGGCGGCGCATCTCGGGCTCACCTTCATCGGGCGGGCGGACGTGACGCCGACCCTGGGTTGGATCGGCGGGCCGCTGGCCGCCATGTCGGCCCTGTACACGGCGTACCTCTTCGCACAGGCCAAGGCGAGAGACCTGTGGCAGAGCCCGCTCCTGCCCGCGCACCTGCTGGTGCAGGCCGTGGGCGCGGGCGGGGCGGTGTTGCTGCTGGCGGGCACGGGTGGCGAGGGTGCCGCCGGCGCGTCGGCCGTCCAGTGGCTCTTCCGGGGCGCCATGGCCACCCACCTGCTGCTGGTGGTCGGTGAGGCCACCATGCGCCATCCCACGGCCCACGCGTCTCTGGCCGCCCGCAACATGGTCTTCGGCGCCTGGGGCCACTTCTTCTGGCTTTCCCTGGCGTTCGGCACGCTGGCCGTGGGGGTGGCGGGCATGAGCGCCCCCGTCGCCGCCCTGGCGGGCTTCGTCAGCCTGGCCTTCTACGAGCATGCTTTCGTTCAGGCCGGCC
>CAYGKI010000154.1:7471-7790 GCA_964350235.1 uncultured Gemmatimonadaceae bacterium
CATGAACCCTACTGCAACTTCCGACAAGGTGCCTGAGTGACTCACGAGGAGCTGAGCCGCCGCGTATCCGCCGCCCGGGCCGAGGTCGAGGCCCGGGGAGAGACCTTCTATCCCGGCGCCAGCCGGGTCCACCTGGCCTCGTATCCGCCCAAGGAGCGCTGGACGGACTGGGTGGAGCTGGACTCCAAGGCGTGGCCGAAGCGGGTGGAGAAGCGGTACATGCTGGTGCCCACCACCTGCTTCAACTGCGAGTCGGCGTGCGGGCTGCTGGCGTACGTGGACCGGGACACCCTGGAGGTCCGGAAGTTCGAAGGGAATC
>CAYGKI010000155.1:0-7729 GCA_964350235.1 uncultured Gemmatimonadaceae bacterium
CGGCATCCGCACCCGTCGCGGCGGCAAATGGCAGGTGTCGAACGTCAGGAACCTGGTGGCGCGATTGCACGTCATGTCGGCGGAACAATGACGCTTGCTTGCCTCCATCCGATACCTCTTTGAGACTCTGCCGGAACCCGAATGGCCGATCTCAGATCAACGCGACCCAACTGCGTGCATTGTGCCGCGCCCGCGACCGAGACTCGAACGGGCGGTTGTGCATACCCGGGTAGCTCCCCAAGGGCTTCAAAAGCCTTTCGACCAGATTCAACGTGCATCCTGGCCAGCCTCATGCAGACTTTCCGATATCGCTTGGGTCGGAATCATTGTGCTGCTTTCACGTCTTCATCGCTATCTGGACGCCGTGGCGCGCAACGGTTCGATCCGGAAGGCAGCCGAAATGCTTCATGTGGCGCCGTCCGCGATCAACCGGCAGATCCTTGAATACGAGCGCGAGCTTGGCCTGCCGCTGTTCGACAGGGTGCCGCGGGGGCTGCGGCTGACCAGCGCCGGCGAGGCGGTGCTGGGTTATATCCGCAGGGCAGACATGGACCACGACCTGATGCTGGCGCAATTGCGCCTCCTGCAGGGGCAGGAAGGCGGACGGGTGCGGCTGGTGTCGGCGTCTGGCCTCGTGGGGCACCTGCTGCCCGCAGTGCTGGGCCCTTTCTGCGCCCGGCATCCGCGGGTTGATGTATCGGTCGATGTTGTCAGCCTGGAGGACATTCTTGCCTCAGTTGCCCAAGGCGATGCGGATCTGGGTGTCGGGTTCGATCTGCCACGCGATCCACGCGTGGGCACGATGGTCAGCGTTACGCAGCGTCTGGGTTTCGTCGTGCGGCCGGATCATCCGCTGGCCGGGCATAGCAGTGTGCGCCTGAGCGACTGCGTGGGCGCTCCGCTGATCCTGCCGCATCCCGAATCCACCATCCGCCAGCTTCTGGACGTGGCCTTTGCCGAAGGCCGGATCGAGCCCTTGGTGGTGATGTCCTCGAACTCGGTCGAGATGCGCAAGAAGATGGTGCTGGCGGGGGTTGGCATGACCGTCCTGTCGCCAGTCGACGTGATGGGCGAGGTCGCCGACCGGCGGCTGGCGCATCTGCCGATCGGCGACGCCTTACTCCCCGGCCAGACGTTGAAGCTGATCGCGCGCGCGCAAGGGGCGCTGGAACCCCTGCAGGCACGTATGGCAGAGGATCTGCGGCAGGCGCTTGCGGCGCTGCCGGATCGCGCGTTGCAATAATGTGTACACCCGTCTCTAAACTTGGCGCTTTTCGTGTCCAGAGTTGTGAGGCTCATTGCAAAGCATAGACCCTGCCCGCGGCATGCGGGCGCTACTCAGGAGACTTGCCATGCGTTCCAGCCTCATCGCGATCCTTGCCGGCCTTGCCGCGCTCCCCGCCGCCGCGCAGGAGTGGCCGTCCGACACGATCCGCATCGTCGTCGGCTTTACCCCCGGCGGTTCGAGCGACCTCGTCGCGCGGTTGCTGGCGCCGCTGGTCAGCGAGGATCTGGGCGTGCCCGTCATTGTCGAGAATCTTCCTGGCGCGGCGTCCACCATCGCCGCCGCACAGGTGGCAGAGGCGGATCCGGACGGCTACACGTTCTTCTTGTCCAACGTTTCGGCGAACGGCATCGCGCCATTTACCTACAGCGATCTCGGCTACGATCCGGTCGCCGATTTCGACGACGTTACGATCCTCGGCTACATTCCGGCGGTACTCATCGCGTCGCCAAACACCGGCATCGAGGACTTGGCCGGCTTTCTGGAACTGGCCGGAGGGGACCAAGAGGTCCTGTTCGGGTCCGGCGGCCACGGGACGATGAACCACGTGACCGGCGAGCTTCTGAAGCTGAAGGCCGGGCTGAACCTGGAACATGTCGCCTACAAGGGATCGGCCGAGGCGATGAACGACCTCTTGGCCGGTGTCATTGACTTTCAGGTCGATGCGCTGACGCAGAATGTCGGCCAGATCAATGCCGGGGCGATCAAGGCGCTAGCCATCACCACGCCGGAACGGTCGCCGGCCGCACCTGACATCCCGACCTTTGCCGAGTTGGGCCTGCCGGAAGTCGTCGCGTTCAATTGGGTCGGCCTGTCCGCGCCGGACGGCACGCCCGACGAGATCATCAAGAAATTCCACGCCGCGACGCACGTTGCAATGCAACAAGCCGAGATAAAGGCGCAGTTCGAGAATTGGGGCATGTTCCACGTTGATAGCACGCCCGATGAAGCGGAGACGTTCGTCGCCGAAGAGGTCCGCAAATGGGGCGAGGTGGTCGGCGCCTCGGGGGCGTTCTGATGCCAGCGCGGATCGCCTTGATCCTGAACGGACGCCACAACGACCGCGGCTTCGTTCAGGAGGGCTACGAGGGCGCGCTAAGGGCGCGCGACGAACTGGGCTTCGACCTAGAGATCATCGAGTTTCACCGCAAGGACGCCGCCGCGCTGGAAGATCTGGTCGCGGCATCGGTCGCGCGCGGCGCGGACGGGGTGATCGTCCATGGCAGTCGGGCCGATGCGGCGGTGGAAGCCGTCGCCGCCCGCAATCCGAGGTGCCGCTTCCTGTCGCCCGGCGGCCGCGCCGAGGGGGACAATGTCTGGAACTATGCGATCCGACATTTCGAGGCGGCTTATCTCGGCGGGGTGCTCGCCGGCAGGATGACCCGTACCGGCACCGTGGGGCACCTGTCGGGGGTCTTCATCTCGCCCGGCAAGAAAGGGCGCGCCGCCTATGTCTCTGGCGTCCGCGACGCCGCGCCGGAGGTGCAGGTCCTGACCGGGTTCTGTGGCGACCAGGACGATCCCTATCTCGCCGACCGCTGGATGGATGCGCAAGCCGAGGCCGGGGCCGACATCGTCTTCACCATGCTCAATTACGGCAGGTCGGGCGCGATCGCCGCCTGTCGCCGCCGGGGCATCCGCCAGATCGGCAACATCCGCGACTGGACGGCCGAGGATCCCGAGGTCTTTCTGGGCTCGGTCCTGTCCCGTCACGGCTGGTCCATCCGCGCCTGGATCGAGGATTTCCTGGCTGACCGCCTCGAAACCGGGCGGAACCGGCATCCCGGACTCGAGGTGCCAGAAGCGGTCGGGCTGAGCCTGGCAGCTGACGTACCGATGGAGCTGAGGGCGGAACTCGATGCGGTACGGGCGGACATCGCGGCTGGGCGGCGCAAGATCGCGCTTGACTATGACGGCCCCGAATTCGCGCCTGGCGACATCACGGCGTCCGCGTAAGAAAGGATGAACGAATGCGGTTCTTGCTACAGCGACTGAGCCGACGCGACGCGCTCTGCGCCGCATTCATCTTCGCAACCGGACTCTTTGCGCTGATCACCGGGCTTTCTCTCGACCTCGGCTCGCTGAGACGGATCGGACCGGGGGCGTTCCCGGCCGTGATCGGTGCCGCGATGATGTTCACCGGCCTTGCGATGCTCGTCTTCGGGCGGGAACAGGACAAAGCACCGCATCTGCCGCTGCGTTTCCGCGGAGCGATCATGGTGCTGCTGGGGCTTGCCGCGTTTGCGGTGCTGATCCGGCCCGCGGGGATGGTGCCGGCGGTGTTCGCCGCGGTGGTGCTGTCCTCCTACGCCGATCCCGAGGCCAGGTTGCGCGACGCGCTCGGCGTCGCCGCAGTTATGAGCCTGATTGCCGTCATCGTCTTCATCGAAGGGCTCGGGTTTCAGGCTCGGATGTTCGGGGCCTACTGATGAACGTTTTCGAGTCTCTCGCTCTCGGTTTCTCCGTGGCACTGTCCCCGGAAGGGCTCCTGTTCTGCCTGGGCGGCGTCCTGCTCGGGACCTTCGTCGGCGTCCTGCCCGGGCTTGGAGTGATGGCGACCCTGGCCATCCTGATCCCGATCACCTTCCACGTCGATACCGTGCACGCGCTGATCCTACTGTCGGGCATCTACTACGGAGCGGCCTTTGGCGGCTCTACAGCCTCGATCCTGCTGAACCTGCCGGGAACGGCCAACACGGCCGTGACTTGCCTCGATGGCTACCCTATGGCGCGGCAAGGCCGGGCAGGCGTGGCGCTGTTCACGACGGCGCTGGCCTCTTTCGTCGGCAGCATCGTCGGGCTCGCAATCCTCATCTTCACCTCTCCCTTGCTGGCCAAGATCGCGCTGAATTTCGGCTCGCCGGAATACTTCTCGCTTATGCTTCTTGGGTTGCTTGCCGCCGGAATGCTCGCCCAAGGCTCTCAGCTGAAGGCGGCGGCCTCGATCCTTATGGGGCTGCTGCTGGGCATCGTGGGCACCGACATCGCCACCGGCGTGCAGCGCTTCACCTTCGGCATTCCAGAACTGTATGCCGGGTTGCCGCTTGTCGCGGTCTCGCTGGGCATGTTCGGCCTGCCGGAGGTCATCGCCAATGCAGGCCGGCCGGACAACGACCCGCCGCAGACCGGGCCGATCACGATGCGCTCGATGCTGCCGACCCGCGAGGATCTGCGGCGCGCGCGTCCGGCGATGGCCCGGGGCAGCGGCATCGGGGCGTTTTTCGGCGCGTTGCCCGGCACCGGCAGCCTGATCGCCGCCTTTGCGTCCTACGTGGTCGAGAAGAAGGTCAGCCGCACACCCGAGGCGTTCGGCAAGGGCGCGATCGAGGGGATCGCCGGGCCGGAGTCCGCGAACAACGCAGCGACCCAGACTGCCTTCATCCCGACATTGACGCTGGGCGTTCCGGGCGATGCCATCATGGCGATGATGCTCGGGGTGATGCTGATCCACGGCGTCGCGCCTGGACCGAGGCTGATCACCGAGCAGCCGGAACTTTTCTGGGGGCTCGCCACGAGCTTCCTGATCGGAAATCTTTTGCTGATGGTGCTGAACGTGCCGCTCATCGGCATCTGGGTCCGGATCCTGAAGATCCCGTATCACCTGCTGTTCCCGTCGATCGTGGTGTTCATCTGTCTTGGCGTCTATTCGGTCAATTACGCCGGGGTCGACCTTGTGCTGGTCATGCTGTTCGGCGCGCTCGGCTACGCAATGGCGCTCTTGCGGCTGGAGCCTGCGCCGCTGATCCTCGGCCTCGTGCTGGGCCCGATGATCGAGGACAACCTGCGCCGCACCTTGCTGATCTTCCGCGGCGATCTGACCGCGATTGCCGACCGGCCGCTGTCGATGGTGTTCCTGGGCTGCTGCGCGGCCATTCTGCTACTCGCGGCGTTGAAGCCGCTCCGCCGAAGGACCGGTTCCCGCTGGCGCACTTCCCCGGACCAGCCACCCGACTGAAAGACAGTAAAGCTATCCTGCGCATAATTGGTTTCAGAATAAGGTCCGCAATGCCGTTGCGTGGAAGCGGCCAATTGTTTCCCGTGATTGCAACACAAAGCGACATTACGAATACACGCTCGGCTGCAATGATCAGGGCGATTTCTACGCTACGAACAGACGGTCTGTAGCGCCGAATGACAGCACCTCCTTTTTCGGCGTGACACTCATGTCCAAGGTCAACGCAAACATCTCATTGGTTGAAGATCGGTGCAAGAACTTCCACCGGCTGTTTCAACGACAGGAAGGGCGATGCAGCGCTTCCGGCTTGCAGGTGTGCGACGCCGTTTGCGCCTTGGTTTTCTATCATCTCAATTCGGATCGCAGCCTTTTCTTTGGAGCGAACTTAAAGACGGACCGGGCCTCAATTCTAGTTGAGTGATGTTATCTCGGCGCAGCAATAAAAGTAGCGCGAGGGGTCGCAGGCCACGAAACTTGCGGCCGCTTGTACGCTCGCTCCCCAAAACAGAATGCCATATGGTTCGACTATGGAACATGACGTACCCCCGGACGGAAGAACCGAAACTCACGCAAGGTCGGATCTGCGGATGGCAGACAGCGTCGACGCAACCCATGCCGTCGCCGAGACGCTGCGAAATCGGATCGTGAGGGGGGACCTTCCTCCGGGTACCCGCATAGTCGAACGCAAGCTGTCGGCCGAGTTGCAGGTTTCTCGTACGCCAGTGCGCGAGGCGCTGAAACTCTTGCGCGCGGACGGGCTGATCGAAATTTCTTTGCATCGAGGTGCGCAGGTCACATCCTATAAAGCGGATGACGTTCTGAATCTTTTCGATGTGATCGCTGCGCTCGAAAGCCGCGCCGCCCGGCATCTGACCAGACGGATCGATAGGCGTTTGCTCGACCGACTGGAAGGGCTTCACGCTCAGGTGGTGCACCACTTTCGACGGGGCGCCTTGGAACCCTATTTCGCCGCTAATTCTGCCGTGCATGACTTGATCGTCAGCGAATGTGGCAACCCCGAACTCGCCGACGCGCATCGCCGATTGATGATGCGGGCACGGCGCGGACGGTTCCTTGCGATCATGGATTCGGACCGCTGGGCGCAGGCCGTGACAGAGCATGAGGAACTGATGACCGCTTTGCGCCATGGCGATGCTGCCGCGGCGGCAAACGTCTGGGACCGCCACCTGCAGCACACCGGGCACGCCGTCGCAGCGATTCTTCGCGAAAACGATTCGCGCCAGTATAACCACACTGATCCGGGCTAAGAAAAGCGCACGCACATGAATGGCATGCCATTTATGGGCAAGAGGTGCCCGGATTGCATGCAACAGCTTCAGTCCCTGCTCAAGAATGCATCCTAGCCCGAAAATCTTCAGTTGTTTTCCCATCATGGGGTGACGGAACCGGCATAAACTGTAAGGGTCAAGAAATGGCATGCCATTTCTTCTTGGCGTCACGAACGGATCTCTGGAACACATGCAAGGCTCTCCCGCCCCCGCCTCAAAGACAAACACCGCGCGCCGGGTCGGCATGCTCACGCCGTCGTCGAATACGGTGCTCGAGCCCTACACCTCGGCCATGTTCGCGCCGCTGGGCGACCACGGAAGCGTGCATTTCGGCCGTTTCAAGGTGGTGGAGATTTCCATGTCCGCCGCTTCGCAAGACCAGTTCGGCGTCGGGCCGATCCTCGACGCGGCGCAGCGGTTGGCGGAGGCGCACACCCATTGCATCGCGTGGAACGGGACGTCGGCGGCTTGGCTCGGTCTCGGCCGCGATCGCGACCTGTGCGCCCGGATCGTCGAGGCAACGGGTGTTCCAGCGACCTCGACCATGCTTGCCTACGACACGCTGTTCCGGGCTCGGGGCGTGAAACGGATCGGGCTCGTCACGCCATATATCAGCGAAATCCAGGATCGCATCATCGCAAACCAAGCCAGGCAGGGCATAGAGGTGGTCGCCGACCGCCGGCTCGAGGATCGCGGCAACTTCTCCTTCGCCAACTATGCTGCCGACCATGTTGCGGATCTGGTGCGCGGCGTAGCCGAGAGCCGGCCCGACGCCATCGCGGTGGTTTGCACGAATTTCCGCGGCGCCCCCGTCGCGGCCGCACTGGAAGCGGAAACCGGTATCCCAGTTTATGACAGTGTAGCGATTACCGCCGCCCTGACCATGCGCGCTGTCGGGCTCGATCCGGCCCGCATAACCGGCTGGGGCAGCGTCTTTGCCAGCGTCGCCGACCTGTCCAGCACCGATCTGGACGCAGCTCTGCCTCGGCCGGCGCCGCAACCCACAACCTGAGAGGAAAACCCAATGAGAAAGCCATCCCTGTATGTCATGACGGCCGCGCTCGCCGTCGCCACCCCGCTTGCGGCGCAGGAGAGCCTGCGTGTGATGGGCCAGCCGGTCGCCACCGGCCTGATCCAGAAGAATGTCGAACAGCCGTTCTTTGAGAACTTCGCGGAAGAAACTGGTCTCGACATAACGGC
>CAYGKI010000156.1:0-7061 GCA_964350235.1 uncultured Gemmatimonadaceae bacterium
CATCATCACCCGAGTGGAGAAGAGCACCTACTACGCCGAGCTCATCGTGCGTCGCAACGGCGAGGTCTTCTCGCTGGATGCCCGGCCGTCCGACTCCATCGCCGTGGCGCTGCGGGTGGATGCTCGGATCTTCGCCCAGGACGAGCTTCTCGAGACGGCCTCCATCGAGGTGGCCGACGAGGAGGCGGTGGCCGACCTCCCCTTCGAGGTCCAGGAGCACGTCGTAGAGCCCGAGTCCATGGGACCGGACGAGCTGAAGGAACACCTCCGGAAGCTGAATCCGGAGGACTTCGGCCGCTTCAACCCGTAGTGTCCTTCGCGCAGGCTCCCATGGAGCCCCAACCCAGGTCCGGCCGGATGATCAAGTCCCGGTGGAGCCAGAGCATGCTCGCCTCCCTCGTGCTCGGCGCCCTCGTCTTCGTGCTGCTGCCCCTGGGCGCCGAAGCCCAGGACGTGGGCGTTCCGCCCCTCCAGGGTCAAGCCCTGCTCGGGGACACCGTGCTCACGTCCGGTACGGTGGTGCTCCACCGTGTGACCAGCGAGGAGCAGGGAGAGATCGACTCGGTCACGGTGGCGCAGGACGGATCGTTCTCGTTCACGCTTCCGGAAGCACCCCTGGGCGCTGCGGATCGCTTCTACTTCGCCTCGTTGCGTCACCAGGGGATTCTCTACTTCGGCTCGCCGCTCTCGGATGTCGCGCAGCTCGACTCCATCTACAGGATCCAGGCCTACGACACGGCCATGGTCTCCGACAGTGGAGCCCAGATCCCCATCCAGGCCCGGAACATCTTCTTCGAGCCCAACGGGGAGGAGTGGCGGGTCACGGACATCTTCCAGCTCAGGAACGACTTCGGACGGACTCTGGTGGCCGCCGAGGACGGTGAGGTCTGGTCCTATCCCCTGATCCCCGGCGCGCGGAACTTCTCGTCGGGACAGGACGGGTTCTCCCTGGACGGCACCAGCATCCGGGACGGCTCGGTGGTCGTCCGCGCCGCCATCGCCCCCGGGGAGCGGGTCTTCGTCTTCCGCTACGCTCTGGACGAGCCCTTCGGAGAGGTACCCACGCCGGGGCTCACCGAGGCCTTCGACCTGCTCATCCGTGAGCCGTCGCCGCGGGTCGGCACCGAGGGGCTGGACCTCATGGGCCGCGTCGAGGTCGAGGCCGGATCGACGTACCGGCGATACTCCGGGACGAGCATCGGGCCCGGGCAGGTCCGGGTCATCGAGGTGGACCAGCGGGGCGATCTCCCCCTGGCGTGGATCACCGTGCTGGTGGCGCTGGCCCTGGCGGGCGTGGCCCTGTGGGTGACCCGAGGGATGCGCGCTCCCGCGGTGGCCGGCGCTCCCCACGCGCCCGTGTCGTCCGGTGGACGGGTGGCGGCCCGTCAGGCGTTGCTTCTCGAGATCGCCCGGTTGGACGAGGCCTTCGAGGCCGAGCCGGATCCCACGCCGGAGGCACGAGCGGCCTACCAGGCCCATCGAGCCGAGCTCCTGGACAGGCTGAGGGCAGGCTCCTGAAGTGGCTCCTGTGGGCACTCCCGCGGTCCTTCTCCGTGGCCACGACTACGGGGACACCAGCCGAATCCTACGCTTCTACACGCGGAACCACGGACTCCTGAGCGTCGTCGCCCGAGGTGTGCGCGGTCGGAGCGGGAAGGGCGGCGCCTCCGTGAACAGCTTCGCGTCCGGTGAGCTGGTGGCGTACATCAAGCCCCAGGGGGACCTTCACACCATGAAGGACTTCAACGCCGTGCGCTCGAGGGCGACGTTGTCCCTGGACATCCTCCGGTTCGCCGGTGCGGCGTGCCTCGCCGAGCTGGTGCTGTCCCATGCGGAGCAGGAGCCCCATCCCGAGCTCTTCGACACCGTCGAGGACGAGCTCGACCGGTTGGAGGGCGTGGCCCGTCACGAGGTGGCGCCAGCCATCCTCTCGGCCCTCTGGCGTGTGACCGGCGCGTTCGGATTCGCTCCGGAGCTCGAAGCATGTGTCCTCTGCGGGCGGCCGCTGGAGGAAGGCGAGCTCGCCCGATTCGACTTCGACGCGGGTGGCGTGCGGTGCGAGTCCTGCGGCGCGGGTCCGGTGGGCCCCCGGGTGGGACCCGTGGCCCGGCGTCAGCTCACGGACCTGTTGCAGGGGCGGACACCCGAAGACTTCGCCCATCCCCGGCGGCATCTCGCTCTGGTGTCCGACTTCATGGTGCACCACGTGGTCTCGAGGCCGCTCAAGACGCTCACGTTCCTGGGAGACCGGCTTCCGGAGGACGCGGAGACGCCGGCATGACGGAACGACGCTTGATCCTCGGCACGGCCGGCCACATCGACCACGGCAAGACGGCGTTGGTGCGGACGCTCACGGGCGTGGACACCGACCGATTGAAGGAGGAGAAGGCCCGCGGCATCACCATCGAGCTGGGGTTCGCCGAGCTGGCCGACTCGGAGGGTGGGGGGCGCTTGGGGGTGGTGGACGTGCCCGGTCACGAAGCCTTCGTGCGGGCCATGCTCGCCGGCGCGGCGGGCATGGACGTGGTGCTCCTCGTGGTGGCGGCCGACGAGGGGGTCATGCCACAGACGCGGGAGCACTTCGGAATCGTGCGGCTTCTCGGAGTGCCGCGCCTGGTGGTGGCCTATACCAAGTCGGACCTGGTGGACGCGGAGTGGCTCGAGCTGGTGGAGGCGGACGTGGACGAGCTGCTGGAGGGAACGGCCTACGCCCGAGCTCCTCGTGTCGCCACGTCCACGGTGGACGGCAGGGGCTTGGACGAGCTTCGCGCTCGACTGTTCGAGGCGGCGGACGGTGCTCCCGAGCGAGCGCGCACCGACCTGGCCCGGATCCCCCTCGATCGGGTCTTCACCATCCAGGGGACCGGAACGGTCGTCACCGGCACGCTGTGGAGCGGGGCGCTCCGGACGGGCGACAAGGTGCGGGTGCTCCCTCAGGGGCTGGAGGCGCGCGTGCGTGGGCTCGAGGTCCACGGTCGTCCCGCGGAAGAGGCCGTGGCCGGGGAACGCACGGCCGTCGCCCTCACGGGGAGCGGGGCGGACCGCGACCGCGTGGCGCGAGGCGCGGTCCTGGTGTCTTCGGACGCATGGGTGCCCAGCTCCATGCTCACCGTGCGGCTACAGGTGCTCCCCGACTCGGCCTGGAGCGTGGAGCACAACCAGCGCGTGCACGTGCACCACGGGACGGCCCAGGTGCTCGCCCGCGTGGTGACCCTCGAAGAGGGCGGTGTGCTCCTTCCCGGGGATTCCGGTTGGGTTCAGCTCAGACTCGAGGAGCCGCTGGTCCCCCGGGGACGCGATCGGTTGGTGCTACGATCCTACTCTCCCGTGACCACCATCGCCGGGGGCGTGGTGGTGGAGTCCCACGCGCCGAAGAGGAAAGGACTGGACGACGGCGAGCGGGACGCGCTCCTCCAGGCGCTGGACGGCCAGGACGCCGACGCCGTGGCGGCCCATCTGACCTTGGCGGGGTGGGAGGGGCTGGCCCGGCAGGACCTGCCCGTGCGGGTGGGGATCGCCGAGCCCCGGATTCAGGCGGCGCTACGGTCGCTGGTGGATCGAGGGGTGCGTACCGCGGCCGGCCGTGCGTTCTCGCCGGCCATATGGGGCCAGGCTCGTGAAGCCGTTCTGAGTGGCGTCCGCGAGGCCCACGGCCGGGATCCGTTGAGGGTGGCCGTGCCGCTAGCGGGCCTCCGTTCCACGGTTCCGGACTGGGCGGCTTCCGGCCTGGCCGACGCCGTGCTGGAGGAGCTGGTGGAGGAGGGGAGCCTCGTCCGGGAGGAAGGGGGCGTCCGGGCTCCGACGCACGAGCCGCGGCTGGCCGGGGACCAGGAAGCGGCGGTCGGCCGGCTGAGCAAGGTGCTCTCCGAGGGCGGGCTGGCCCCGCCGTTTGTGGAAGAGCTGCCCGAGGAGCTCGCTGAGCGCGCGGACCTCTGGTCGCTCCTCCACTGGTTGGAGCGGGAAGGCGTCGTGGAGCAGGTGGCCGACGATCTCTACGTTTCGGCGGATGCCTTGCGTGGCGCCGAGGACCGGGTGCGGGAAGTCCTGGGAGGGCGCCAGGGGCTGGGGCCGGCGGACTTCAGGGAAGCGCTGGACGTGACCCGGAAGCACCTCATCCCGTTGCTCAACTTCTTCGACGTCCGCGGCGTCACGCTCCGACTCGCCGACGGGCGGTCCGTGCCGAAGTGACGGAGGCGCCAGGAAGGCAACCCTTCCCGAGGCGGGCGCGTCGAAGAGGAGGGACACATCGCTTGACCGCCGCTCTTCGCGGGTCGTAGGTTGAAGGAGAACGGCGTGAGACGCCCAGGAAGGTTCACCGAATGGAGCGCGATTGACGCTTAGCTACCGCACATGAGTGCCGAGGTCCAGATGAGACGCATCGTAGGCGTCTTATCCGTCCTCCTTCTCTCGATCGTCACAACCGAGGCCCTTTCCGCACAGGACGGGGCAGGCCCCCCGGCGGCCGAGCAGGGAAACGGATTCCAGCTCGAACAGAACTATCCGAACCCGTTCAACCCCGAGACGACCATACCCTTCACCCTGGGTGAAGCGTTGTTCGCCGACGGGCGTCCTGTTGTTGTGACCGTGCGGATCTTCAACCTCCTGCAACAGGTCGTCGCATACCCCATCGCGCTGGGCCACCCCTCGGGAGAGGGCCAGGAGCTGCGGCAGCTGGAGTACACCATTCCGGGAAGCTACGAGGCCTTCTGGGACGGGCATGACCAGGCGGGACGCCAAGTGGCGTCGGGCATCTACTTCATGCAGCTCACAGTGAACGGTCAGAGCGCCACGAAGAAGATGTACGTCCTCAAATAGGACGACGAGAGACCATCCGGACGGTGACGGGACCTCCCACCCGTCCGCGCCGCCAGCCCGTTCAGCCCAGGATGTAGAGGAACCTGCCGCAGGTCTCGCAGGTCTGCAGCGCCGCGTTCGGCTGCTGCTCTCCCGCGGTGGCGGTGGGGATGGACACGTAGCATCCGAAGCAGGTCCCGTCGATGACCGGCACCACCGCCCGATCCGCGCGCTGGATGAGCTGCCTGAAGCGTCCCCGGATGTTGGGGGTGAGCTGCTCCATGAGGTCGTCCGCCTTGCTCCGCAGCGCGCTCACGGCCTGGTCCGGCTCCACACCGAAGTGCGTCTCCTCCAGGTCTCCGAGCTCGCCTCCCTCGATCTCCCGCGCCTTCGATGTCAGGTCCTGGATCTCCAGCATCAGGACGAGCTGTTCATTCATTTCGACTTCTTGTCCAGCAGGTCGAGGAACGCTTCCGGGGACTCGAGCGCCATGAGCAGATCGGGTACCTCGGGGTCCTTGGCGAACTGGGCGATCTTGCCGAGGACGGGCAGATACTGGTTGGAGACTTCCAGAGGAGGGGCGACGATGAGGAAGAAGTTGTAGACCGGGGCCCCGTCTATGGCGTTGAAGTCGATGCCGCCGGGCTTCCGCCCGTACGCCAGCCGGAGGCGGTTGGCGACCAGAGAGCGACAGTGCGGAATGGCGATCCCCTTTCCGATCCCGGTGGACCCGAGATTCTCCCGCCGCTTGACTGTCTTGAAAAGGATGGCTTCCGACTTGTCGTCGAGGCCGAGGAGGGAAATCAACTCTTTCAGGAGATCGTCCTTCGTCTCCGACTCGAGTTGGAGCTTCACGGACTCGACCGTGAACAGCTCTGTGAGCCGCATGTATGTCCTCCGAACAGCAATTCGGGTGCTTGTTGCTTGACCATTTGGAGAATAGGGAATCGGGGGGGATGCGTCGATCCCCCGGGCGCCCGGCGCCTTCACCCTCGGACCGCCCGGACGTAGCTTTCCAGCATGTCCACGGATGTCTTCGCGCTCTTGGCAGACCGGCGCACGCCCCTCTACCTGGCCCCTCAAGCCGGGGTGAGCGAGTCCCCGTTCCGCAGGCTGTGCCGGCGATTCGGGGCCGACGTCGTCGTGTCCGAGTTCGTCAGCGCCGCCGGGATCATGATGGGCTCGGTACGTTCCCGGGACTACCTCCGGTTCGACGACGCCGAGCGTCCCATCGGCATCCAGATCTTCGGCGCGGATCCGGCGATGATGGCCGACGCCGCCGCTCTGGTGGCCGAGGTCTACGGGCCGGACTACATCGACATCAACTTCGGCTGCCCGGTGAAGAAGGTGGTGAAGCGGAACGGCGGCTCCGGGTGCCTCCGCGACCTGGACCTGGTGGAGCGCATCGTCCGGGCCGTGGACGACGCGACGCCGCTCCCCATCACGGTGAAGATCCGGTCCGGCTTCGACGAGAAGACCCGGGACCCGGTGGGGATCGCCCTGCGCTGCGAACAGGCCGGCGCCAGGGCGCTGTGCATCCACCCCCGTACGAGAGCGGACATGTATTCGGGCCGTGCCCGGTGGTCCGAGATCCGGGACGTGGTGGAGGCGTTGCAGATCCCCGTCATCGGGAACGGCGCCATCGTCACTGGTGAGGATGCCCGCCGTATGCGGGATGAGACGGGGTGCGCCGGCATCATGATCGCCCGGGGCTCCCACGGGGACCCCTGGATCTTCACTCAAGCCAGGGCCGCGCTGGACGGGCTACCGGTGCCGCCCGAGCCGGACGTGGGAGAGCGTTTTGAGATCTGTCTGGAGCATGCCCGGAACGCCATCGCTTTCGAGCGGAATGCGGATCGGGCCATCATCGACTTCCGGAAGCACCTGGGATGGTACACGAGGGGCTTGCCCAACGGCCGGAAGCTGCGCACCGAGCTGTTCCAGTCCGAGACCCTCGAGGACGTGGAGCGCCTCCTCCTGGGCTACCTGGCGGAACAGCGGCAGGTGGTGCCCGCCTGAGGCTTTCGACACGCCCGGCGCTCAGCGTCGCCGGAGGACCCTCCCGTTCCTCCCCTCGGCGCCCCCCGATCCATCCATCCACGAAAGGGCGCCGTTCACCCAGACGGCGCGCATCCCCTCCGCCAAAGTGTGGGGTGCGTCGTAGCTCGCCTGGTCCCTCACTTCCGCCGGGTCGAACAGCACCAGGTCGGCGGCCCAGCCGGGCCTGAGGGCGCCCCTCGGCGGCGGCCCTCCGTCGGTGGGCCGGT
>CAYGKI010000156.1:7093-7693 GCA_964350235.1 uncultured Gemmatimonadaceae bacterium
CCGACGAAGCACCCTGGCGAAGGACCCGTAGCCCCGGGGGTGCGACATGGTGGGGCTCCCGTCCGAGGAGACGGCCACGTGGGCGTCGGTGAGGAACCGGGTCATGACCGCCTCGTCCATGACGAAGTAGGCCGCGCTGGCACCCCCTGGCCCCAACTCCATGAGCACGTCCTCGAACGGTCGTCCCGCGTCGGCCGCGGCCTCCGCCAGGGTCTGGCCCGCGTAGGGTCCCGAGCCGAAGAGGGTGGCTTCCGGCCCGTTCCGGGCCGACACTCGTTCGCGCAGGTGGGCCGCCAACTCGGGACGTCGGTCACGGAGCACGTCCGCGTAGGGGGTGGGGCCGCGAGCCCAGTCGGGGAACAGGATGGAGAGCCCCGTGAAGCTGGCTGTGTAGGGGTACACGTCCGCGGTGACCCGGACGCCGTCGGACCGGGCCGCGTCCATGGCGGCGAGGACGCGCTCGGCGGCCGCCGGATCGTTCTCCAGGACGATCTTGGCGTGGGACAAGTGGACCCGCGCCCCCGAACGTCGTCCCTGCTCCAGGAGCTCCGCCACCGAAGCCAGGATTCGCGGAGCGTCCTCGCTACGGACGTGGCTCAT